>CAKZPJ010000001.1 GCA_937138955.1 uncultured Flammeovirgaceae bacterium
TTCATTAAAGATAGCTTTATCTGTTTCAATATACCAACCTTTAAAATGCTGAAGCAAGTACTGACGTCCGTTGGCCTGCCTAGCTTCATCTTCATCGCGTAAGCTGCTAAACACCCAGCTCCCCTGATACGTATCTCGCTCAGTGACAACTTGGACTAGACCTTCGCTTTCTCTGAGCTCTTGCACCTCCTCGTTTAGCACCGTCACGTTAGGAAAATCAGCCAAAGTTCGATAGACGTACTGATAAAAATCAATTCCGCGAATCATTTTGTAGGTGTAGGGCTGCAAATCCAATAGCTCAGAAAAATCAGAGCTGCGAAAATACATATGCTGCCACTGCTGGTGGACAATTTTCTCAAAAGGGCTACAACCGACTTCCCAGAAGCACCAGGTACGATCGTTTTGCTTTTTACGTTCCCGGTCGATCAACAGAATTCGACGATCCTTCCAATCACTTTGCAGCAAATGGTAGAGGAGGCTTAATCCAGCAGCTCCGCCTCCGGCAAGAATAACATCGTAGGTTGGCTTTGTTTCCACGTTAGAACAACATAAATGAGATCATAGCTTCTGACAATCCGAAGATAAGCAATATCCAAAAGTATACTAACCCTACCATAAATAGTTTAATTACAGTTGTAAACCATCCTTGTTGGTAGACCCGCCGAAATGAAAATAAAGCGTAGATTATTAAGACTAGCGTTATAACTATATTGATCCATTCAGCTGCCAATTCACTTACGTCGAAAACTAAATAAGGCAGAACCAATAGAATTAGTAAGAAAAGAAAAAAGGCGTGCAAGTGTAGCGCATGAACCAGATGTTGTACGTATAACCACTGCTTTCGGCGGATATAAAATAGCTTAAGCATCAGCGCGAACAATGGTATCAGTAGGAACATCATGATCGGCATATTTTGCAGCACAAATCCAGCAAAGACATCCAGATCGTTTTGGGCTACTCGCCGTACCTGATGAAATATTTTCATTGTTAAAGCAGTGCTGTCCATATCAAAAGTATCTAGACTTTGTAATGAATCCAGCGCAGCCCGATCAGAAAGGGTTTCATCTTCTAAAACGTTCAAAATCTTCTGTAATCCGGCAAAAGCCTGAGTCGAGTCAGCTTCCTCAACATCATCAGGTAGGATGGTACTTTCCAATGCTACTTCTTCTATGGAGCTACGCACGGCCCAAGTAGCTAGAAAGAAGAAGATAATACTAATAATCAAGTACAGGCGAAGCGGATGTACGTAGCTCACTCGTTGCCCCTCATTGAAACGATTAGTGAGGTAGCCGGGCTTTATTAGAAAAGGGATAGCACTTTTGGCAAACTTAGTATCAAAAGAAAAATAATTGGCAAAAAACTCGTCGATAAAAGTACCGAAAGAAACATTATTGTCATTGTTTTCCTGCCCACAGCGGGGACAGTAATGATAAACAGTATTGAGCGTAAGGCCGCAGTTCAAACACTGCTGGGTTTTTCGGCGGATTTTCAATGGTTAGAGGTGTTATGGTTCTGAGTACTCAAAATTACACGAATACTTGAACACACTAACACAATAACACCTGGAATTATCACACTCAGCATTATTCCTACTGCGTACAATACTTCTTTAGAAAGAACTCAGCTTTAGAGTCGCCGAGAGCTTGGGCTTGTTGCCAGTCTCCGCAGGCTTTAGGGTCGCCCTGCTGATAGTAGATCATGGCTCGACCACGAAAATAATCGGGGTTTTGATCGTCGTTACCAATTGCTCGCTCAAAATCTTTTAAGGCTGCTTCTAAATTTTCTTCTAACACATACAGATTAGCCCGATTGTAGTAGGCTTCAGCATCCTGTGGGTTCAGTGAAATCACTTTGGTATAATCTTCAATAGCCCCTTTGTAATCTTCTAGCTCTTCCCGTAAATACGCCCGATTGTAATACACTCCTTCCAACGCAGGGTCAAGCTCTAGAGCTTGATTGAAATCGCTTAGAGCCCCATTGTAATCACCCATAAACGAACGAGCCGTGGCCCGATCTACTAGTAGCTGAGCATCCTCCTTATCTAGATTAATAGCGTTGGTGAAATCTACCGCCGCCTGGTCATAATTTTCTCGTTTCAAATACGCCAAGCCTCGTCGATAGTACGCTTGTTTCTCCTGAATACCGTTATCAATCGCTTCGTCGTAGTAGCCAATAGCTACCGGATAATTTTCTAAATAATAGTAGGCATCGGCCAGATAATAGATAATACCCACGTCAATCTTTTCAGCTTGTGCTTTCTCAACTACTCGTAAATCATCTCGAGCCTCTTGGTACTTTTCCAGTTTGAAATGAGCAACTCCCCGGTTCTCGTATGCCAGCGTGTAGGCTGAGTCCAGCGCAATTGCCTGGGAATAATCAGCGAGAGAAACATCGTATTTCTCCAATTTGTATTTGGCTTTACCCCGGTTATTATAGATGCTCGCCTCTTCCCAGCCTTGCTGAATAGCTTGGTTATAGTCGGTCAATGCTGCGGAGTAGTCTTTAAGGCGGAAACGAGCATTACCGCGCACTGCGTAAGCCTGTGGATAATTACTTTGCTTACCGATTGCCGTAGATAGATCGCTCAGAGCACCTTTCCAGTCGCGGGTTTCGTATTTAGCAAATCCTCGCTTAAAGTATACCTCTGGATCGTTGATTCCCAGGTTAATAGACTGATCTAGATCAACTATTACTTCATCATATTTTTTACCGTCAAACTTAGCGTAGCCCCGAATCAGAAAAGCGAGGGGTTCTTCGGTTCCTTGATCAATGGCTTGGTTGATATCTGCAATTACAGCCAGATACGCTTCGCCTTTTTCTTCTTCAGATAGACTATCAATGGTTTGGTAGCGGGATACTCCGCGGGCAAAGAATACCCGATCATCGGTTTCTTTAAACTCTACCGCCTGATCTAATTCATCCACTGCTTGCCGATACTGATCGGTTCGGTAGTACGCAATTCCCATCATGCGGAAAATATCCGTTTCCTGGCTATCAAGTTCACGGGCTTTTGTAAAATCCTGAATAGCTCCCGGATAGTCTTCCACCAAGAATTTAGCCGTGCCTCGGTTATGATAGGCTCTGGTATAGTCTGACTTATTGGCGATAGCCTGATCAAAATCAGCGATGGCTTTACTATAGTTTTTTAGTAGAAATTTAGCTTTACCTCGGTTATTATAAATAAGCGGTGCTTTTTCAGCATCTTGCTGACCGCCGTTGGCTAGTGCCTCATCGTAGGCGCGAATAGCCGTTTCATAATCGTCGGTTAAAAACTGGGAATTTCCCCAATTGTAAAGCGTAAGTAGGTCGTTCGCTCCTTTACTCACCGCCTGATCTAAGTCGGTAGCCGCCGCCTGATAGTCTTTTTGAGTGAAATAGGCATTTCCCCGGTGGCTGTACACCAACGCATCATCAGCCCCTTTTTCAATAGCCTTAGTCAAATCAGTAATTGTTCGCTTGGGTTGATCCAGATAAGCGGCGCTGTGTCCGCTCAAGGCGTAGGCCGATTGAGAATCTTCTCCCAACTGAAAAGCCCGATCAATATTCTTCTGAGCTTCTTGATAGTTCTGCTGATCGTAATAAATTTCGGCTCGGTAGCGGTACGCCTGGGGTTCGTTAACTCCCATCGTAATGGCTTCGTTCAGCGCGGACAACGCCCGCTCATACGCTTTGGTCTGATACAGTGAGTACCCCAGCAACTTGTAAAGTAGCTTGGTACTGATACCGGCTTTACTCGCCTGAGCTAAATCTTCTTCAGCCTTTGCATAATTCTCCTGTAGAAAATACGCCTGCCCCCGATACAAGTAGGCTTCTGAAAGTTGAGTGTCTTTAGCAATAGCTTGGTTAAAGTCGGCCAATGCACTAGGTACATTTTCTTGCTCCAGTTTAGCCTGCCCTCGCTTCAAAAACACTTGAGCACCTATGGCACCCAAAGTTACCGCTTGATCTAAATCCTGAATAGCCGGTGGGGTTTCGCCTTGATCTAATCGAATGTTAGCTCGGTGCCAGTAAACCAGCGTATCCTGGCTACCCAGGGTAATAGCCCGATTAAGCTCATCGATAGCAGTTTGGTTTTTGATGAAGAATTTGGCGTTTCCTAGTCGCTCGTAGACCAGTAAGTCATCAGCCCCTTCTTGCACTGCCAAACTGAGGGCTTCTACGGCCGCAGTATAGTTCTTCGCTCGGTATTCCCCTTCTCCCAAGTGCCGATAGGTAATCATATCACCCCGACCTTGCTCAATGGCTTGCTTTAGGTTGGGAATGGCTTTAGAGAAATTCTGAACCTGAGCTTGAGTGTTACCTAGCGTGTAGTACACTTCATCCGTTTTCTCTCCCTTAGAAACCGCTTTTTCCAGATTCTCCGCTGCTGATGGAAATTGTCCTAGATAGTACTGAGCACCGCCTAGCAAAGCATAATTCTTTCCATCGGTGATGCCCAACTCCCGGGCTTGCTGAATGTCGGCCAGGGATGGTTCGTAGAGCTTTTGATCGTAGAAAATAGCCCCTCGCATATGAAATAGCTCGGCTTCTTCAGAACCGGCTTCAATAGCTTTGGTCAAAAATGGCATACCATCCTGCGGCTGTTTTAGGTAGATGTAGGCTTTTCCTAGCAGGTGAGCAATTTCAACCTCCGTTTTTACTGGCACCCAAGCCTCTACCGCTTTTTGGTAATTTTTCTGAGCGAAGTACGCAGTACCCAAAGCCATCCAAACTTCGGAAGTGCGGTTTTCTAATTCGATTTTCTCTAGCGTGGCAATTACTTGTGTCGATTGATTAAGTTGCTTGTAGGCTAATCCCAGATAGCGATACAGTTCATCCGTCAGCCACTCGGCTTCTTTCGCGCTAACAATTTTTTCTAAGTCGCGTACCGTCTCGTTATATTTTTCCGCAGCGAAGGCAGTGATCCCTCGGTAATAATTAAGTTCTGAACCGCTGATTCCTTCTTTCTCAGCCTGCCAGAAAGCTTGTAGCGCTTCTTCGTGCTGCTTTAGTTCCCGATGCGCCATGGCTACTTGAAAGGTAGCTTCTTTAGAAGATTCTCCCAGACTAGTTGCTCTTTGATACGATTTGATGGCGGCGTCCCACTGCTTAAGTTGATACTGCGCTTCACCCAAATTGCTCCAACCTTTGGCGTAGCTTTCTTTCACAGTTACTGCTTGCGTAAAGTCTTCAGCCGCCCCTGCGTAGTCACGCTGATAGAATTTTGCTTTACCCCGGTTGTTGAACACTAGTTCACCCTGCTGACCTAAAGCTATCGCTTGATTATAATCCTTGATGGCCTCGGCGTAACTGTCGATTCGGAAATGAGCATTTCCGCGAGTGTAGTACGCATCGGCTTGCTTCGTTCCCTCCTTGATGGCTTTGCTCAGGTCTAAAACTGTCTGTCGGTAATCCTGATTACGGTACTGAAGCAATCCTCGGTAGTAAAACACATCGGCACTATACGCCCGAAACGCTACGGCTTGGTTTAGGTCTTCCAGCGCAGCATCGTACTTCTCCAGTTGGTAGTTGGCAATACCGCGACCTTCATAGCCCTCGGGCTTCTTCGGGTGTTGAACGATGTACTGGGTGTAAGCTACTTTAGCTCCCGACCAATCCTGATTCGCTACTTTTTTTTGGGCTTCAGCCAAATAATCGGGAGATGGTACATCCTGGGCGATTGCCAATTGATGGTAGGTGGCTCCCCAGAAGATGATAAAAACTGTTAGTATCTGTCTTTTCATGGTAATTTGCTCGGCACAATGTTGATTATGTAACGAGTAAATTTACCTTTTCAGGTGTCCGCTTTAGTTATAATATAGCAGCTTTTAGCAGAGGTGTAAGGTATTGTAAAAAGTTACGGAGGACCATTAACATAAAAAGCCAATCCCTGGGTAGGAACTGGCAAGTAGGTAATTTTGAAAAGAGTTCTTAAGCCTCGTTCACAATATGAACGTAAGAGCGGTCTTGACGACCTTTCTTAAATTGCACTTTACCGTCGGTCAAGGCAAAAAGTGTGTGATCTTTGCCCATGCCTACGTTTACACCCGGATGGTGCTTCGTGCCTCGTTGGCGAACGATGATGTTTCCAGCGATCACATTTTCGCCACCAAATTTTTTAACGCCAAGTCGTTTACTTTCCGAATCGCGTCCGTTCTTGGAACTACCGGCTCCTTTCTTATGTGCCATCGTATTTTCTGTTTAATTAGGTTAACCTTATTTTTAAGCGTTCAGTTCTTTTGCCTGAGGAATCCAATCATCCTGCACCATCTCTACGGTAACACCATCCACTTCCTCAGTCAATTTTTCAATTTCTTCCGAAGAGAGATTGATAATTTGCTGATAGGTATGAATTCCGTGTTCGTTCAGGGCTTTTTCAAAAGCGGGTCCCACTCCGTTGATTTTCTTCAAATCATCAGCCACAGCAGCTTCCGCCTGTACCGCCTCGGGCTTTGGAGAATCAGCTTGCGGAGCTTCCTCCTTTTTAGCTTTCTTACTTGCCTTCTGACCCTTTAGCAGAATATCATCAATCATGATTTTGGAGTAACCTTGGCGGTGTCCCTGCTTTTTCTTGTAGCCCTTACGGCGTTTTTTCTTAAATATGATCACTTTATCGCCTCGACCGTGCTCCAAAATGGTTCCGGCCACGCGAGCTCCACCCACGGTGGGAGTGCCTACTTCTACTCCATTATCGTCTTCGATAAGTAGTACTCGATCAAATTCTACGGAAGCGCCTGCCACACTAGGGGCATACACGAACCGATCTTTTTCTACTTTAAACTGCTTTCCGGCTATGTCAACAATTGCGTACATGGTACTTATATAATTGAAAATTAATAATTGACAATGGATAAGACATGTATATCATCTCTTAATATCCCTGTCTGTTGAGAAACGAGGCGCAAATATAGTGTTTTCCTGTGTTTCTGCCAACCTTACGCCCAACCCATTTTTTATCAAAAAAGTTGCCTGTGATTTTAGGTACTTGTTGCCGCAGCCAGTACTTACTCAGAATAAGTAAACTCTTTGAAGCAACCGCCTAATCCAATGTTAAGAAATTGTGTCGAAATTTCGCTAAAACCAATTACCGCACAACCTACTATTAATCAGGATTTTAGAATTAAAAACTTCAATAATCAGTTAAATATAAAACCGGAAATCCTTCGTGGAAATACCGCAAAACCTTTTTCTTTCTCGCTTAAATCAACATATTTGTATAGAGTGCTTGATGAAGAGTACGTTATTTTACTGCCTGAGCCTACCTACCTTTATCTAATGCGTTCTTTTTGCGGAATCGAAAGTTTTTTAGCGATCCTCGCAACAAATTCGTATAATCTTAACTTACTTATTTAAAGTATAAAACCCTAATGACGAGCTGCTATGAGCGAGAAAACTGTTGATTTGAACGAGCCAATTTTGCAGGAAAATCCTAATCGATTTGTGCTATTTCCCATTGAGCACGATGACATCTGGCAATGGTACAAAATATCAGAGGCCAGTTTCTGGACGGCTGAAGAGATTGATCTGAGTCAGGACTTAAAAGACTGGGGCAATCTGAACGATGGTGAGCGTCACTTTATCTCTCACGTACTAGCCTTTTTCGCGGCTAGTGATGGAATCGTTAATGAGAACCTGGCGGAGAATTTTGTAAATGAAGTGCAGTACACCGAAGCTAAGTTTTTCTACGGCTTTCAGATTGCGATGGAGAACATTCACTCCGAAACCTACTCTCTATTAATTGATACGTACGTTAAAGACTCGCAGGAGAAAAGTAAACTCTTCAACGCTATCGACACCATGGAATGCGTGAAGAAGAAAGCTGACTGGGCTTTGCGCTGGATCGATGAAGGAAATTTTGCTGAACGCCTGGTAGCTTTTGCGGCGGTAGAAGGTATTTTCTTCTCTGGCTCTTTCTGCTCAATTTTCTGGCTAAAGAAGCGTGGCCTAATGCCCGGTTTAACGTTCTCTAATGAACTCATCTCGCGCGATGAAGGAATGCACTGCGATTTTGCTTGCCACCTTTATAACGAGCACCTTAACAATAAACTCTCGGAGGAAACCGTCCGGAAGGTTATTACCGATGCAGTAGAGATTGAAAAAGAGTTCGTAACCGATGCATTACCCGTTAGCTTGATTGGCATGAACGCTGAGCTTATGTGTCAGTACATTGAATTTGTGGCGGACCGTTTATTATTAGAACTCAATTGCAGCAAAGTATACAATGCCCAGAACCCATTCGATTTCATGGAAATGATTTCGCTACAGGGTAAAACCAATTTCTTTGAAAAGCGCGTAGGCGAGTACCAAAAAGCCGGGGTGAAAAATAGCACTCAGGACCAGGATCGTCCTAAATTCTCTTTAAACGAAGACTTCTAAAATTATCTCATCTACTAAACTAATATTTTAGGTTATGCTAGTAATCAAACGCGACGGGAGGCGAGAATCGGTAAAGTTCGATAAAATTACTGCCCGAATTGAGAAATTGTGTTACAACTTAGACACCAACTACGTGAGTGATGTAGAGGTGGCTAAAAAAGTGATCACCGGAATCTATGATGGGGTGACTACGGTAGAGCTGGATAACTTGGCGGCTGAAACCGCAGCAACCCTCACTGTAAAACATCCGGACTACGCGGTGCTAGCAGCTCGGATAGCGATCTCTAACCTTCATAAGGTTACTAGCAAATCGTTCTCTAACACCATGAAGCGGCTCTACTCCTACGTAGATCCTAAGACGGGTGGGCATGCTCCATTGATCTCTAAAGAGACTTACGCCGTAATTAAGAAACATGCGGCCCAGTTGGATTCCACCATTATTTATAGTCGTGATTACAGCTACGACTTCTTTGGCTTTAAAACGCTGGAGCGTTCGTACTTAATTAAGTTAGACGGCAAAGTAGTAGAGCGTCCGCAGCACATGCTGATGCGTGTAGCGGTTGGTATTCACGGGGAAGATATTGAAGCGGCCATTGAAACCTACAATCTGCTTTCCGAAAAATGGTTCACGCACGCCACCCCTACCCTATTTAATGCAGGTACTCCGAAGCCGCAGCTTTCTAGTTGCTTCTTATTAACTATTCAAGATGATTCTATCGACGGTATTTACGATACGCTGAAGCAGTGCGCTCAGATTTCGCAATCGGCCGGAGGAATTG
>CAKZPJ010000002.1 GCA_937138955.1 uncultured Flammeovirgaceae bacterium
AGATGTGTTAATAAATCAGGACACGAAACTATCTTAATTTTGTGTACCTATGAAAAGAGAAAACAAGAGCAAAAAGCGCCGCCAATACGATGCTGAATTCAAGTCTAACATTCTGAAGATGAACGAAGATGGGCCTAGTGTTAGCTCATTGGCTGAATCGTTTGGCATCAATGAAAACCTAATCTATCGCTGGAAAAGCGCGATCAGGGTTTCTTCTTCACAAACGGATAGCTCAGTAGCAGAAGAGAACAAGCGACTGCGTAGTGAGCTAGCAGAGATGCGACAGGAACGGGATATTTTGCGGGGGGCCGCCCCAAAAAAAGCTTTGGGCATCTTCAGTCGTCATCCCTAATTAAAGTATACCAAGTGATTGAAGCATTGTCCGATGAGTTTGACACAGTGGCATTATGCAGGGTTTTGGGTGCAACTCGCAGTGCTTACTATGCCTATATAGCCGAGGGTAGCTATGTATTGAAAGAAGAAAAAGCGATGATTGCACAAGGTCTTCTACAAATCCCTGTTCACTGACAGCCTTCTTGATTTTTTCCATATACGCTCAATAGGATTGAGGTTCGGTGAGTACGTAGGCAACTTAATTAGTATAATATCCAAATGTTGGGCGTGGGCTTGCGTGGCTCTGGTCAGATGGGCCGTATGATTATCCCAGAGTAGCAGAATGGTTTCTGCCTCGGGGTTGGCCTGCTGCACAAGAGATAACATTTTAAGTAAGTCCTCTTCATTACCTTGAGGCAGCTTACTGAGCCGCTATTCCCGCGTAGAGCATAAAAACCAAAGTTATTCACTTTCTTTTTGACGCTGTTAACCGAACGGGGCAATCCTGGTTCAAACGCCCAAACTCGTTGTGTGTTTGCCTATAACTAGGTACTACTTTCATCAGCAAAACCAATACAGACTTCACTAAGATTGCGTCCCCATTGGTGCAGTACATCAGCTACTGCTCGTAGCCGTTCATAAAGTTTGTGTTCTGCATCACAGGGCTGACGGTAATCTCGCGGTTGGGGTTTGTAACAATACATACTGAACTGATGAAGTAGACGCTGTATTTGACGTTTGCTATAAGCTACTTCGTAACGCTCAGTAATCAGGGCACTTACTTGCCCAGAGGTTCAAAATTCTCTCTTAGTTTGTATAAGTCTTCGTAAATCCTGCTGCTATTCTGGGCTAAAACGACTACATGCACCCCCTTCCTGCCCTTGACGGTTTACCAGTCCAGATTCTTTTTTTATTCCACCGGGGTGCCGGCCACTGGTCAGTCTACTCGTACAAGGTATTTCTACCTACCCCTAGTAGATCAGCCACCTGTTCTACCAAATGGTCAGCGGCTAATAGTTTTAAAGCCACAGCTTTGAAATCCTCATTATGGTTAGAAGAAAAGCCCTTCATAAAGCGTTCTACCGCACGGCGATCGCTCGTTTGGGTTCATCAATTCGTATTCTCTTCATATAAATGGGCGTTTGTCTTTTTCTATCACCAAATTACGGAAATTTCTGTCCCGTACTGTAGCTACCAACAAAATGTAGCCGACAAGTAGTCGTTAGCTTGCTGACTCTGCTACGCGGCAGTAACTATCCCGATCAGGTAGTTTTCCCGGATTTGCGTACCTTGATAGTGACGGAGATATTGGACTTTATATCTAAATCGTCGCATTATCTTAGATAACCAAACCACTACTACCATGACTATCACCCGTTTCTCTCTTCTATTCATATGTCTCAGTATCTTTGCGCAATCTTCCTGCAAAACCAATTTGTTGGTTGTTGAAGATGTTTTACCCACCGCTCAATTCGAGGGTTTTGAGCCTACGTTTCATCAAAATGGCTTTAATGACTTTAGTCTAGAAATGGTGCTGACCTATCGGTTTCGCAATCCTTACCCCCGCCCATTGCCTATTCCAACCCATCGTATGGGCATTAGGTTAAACGAGGAAGAACTGCCTGATTTTGGAGGAGAACAAAACATAACTGTTCCGGCGAATAGTAGTACTTCAGTAGATTACTCCTTCACAGTTAATCAGGAGACCCTAGCTGCGGTGATGGGTAAGCAAGGACAGTTTACGTTTCATACTTCGGTAGATGTCGATGTATCTAAATTTGCTGATCTACTACCCAACTATCAGCTCAACATAACCGACCAGTTCAATATTGATTCTTCAACCTACGCCCCACTGCTTAGGGAACTAGCTAGTCGTAAAATTGAGAAGCGCACGCTCGCACTGGAGAAATCTATTCCAATAAAAATTCCAGCCCCGCCCGTGATTAGCAAATCTACTGATCCGATTCAAGTAGAGTGGATTGGCAGTGGGTGGAATGCAGTGAATCTTAACGAATTGAAAGAAACGCTTACTCCATTCGCTGATCTACTCATTAGCGGTAAACTTGGTCAGTTGACCAACCCATTTATAAGAACCATGCTAGAGGCAAATATTGAATTTCCAGCCCCTACGCTCACTTGCTGGAATTGCACTATTGATGTAAACTTGGCTGATCGGGTACTTAGTTTAGCTCGCCCGTTTGACCCGCAAATCAATAGCAAGTGGAACGATTTGAAAGGCTTATTATATATTAATGAACAATTCTCGGCTACGGATTACTTTGTCGATAACTTCTTATCCAGAGTAAACAATAATGCTCCGGAGATGTGGGGAGCCTTCAACAACGGCTGGCAAACCTTTAAGAATACCGAACTTCCGGCAAGTTTACCTAGTCTAGCAACCCGAGGGTTTCGTCTATCTATTCCCTTCGTATTTCGCAACAATAATGATTTTCCAGTGAGCGTACCTTTGTTCCGAAGTAGCGCCTTTCTGGCTAGCGGCGAACCGTTTTCTATTCAGCTTCGCACCGAAGACATAGATGAAATATCGCTGGAAACGCTACCCCAACAGCATACCGAAATTCCGGCCAATCAGCAGCAGACTATGTACGTAACCTTTGCACTTAACTGGAGCGACTCGGGCAATGGAATCTATGGCTTCCTTAGCGGTCAACCTATTCAGCCCAATTTAAAGGGGGTGATGAGTTACGATTTTGGCTACGGCCCACTATTCTTCAATTATGATTTAGCTAACTTGAGTCTAAATCACGACCCGGAATAGTTTGCTAACAATTCTCTATCAAGATTCAGACGTAGTAATCATTAACAAACCCCACGGCTTACTGGTGCACCGAAGTCGGATTGCCCGGGATGCCAACGAGTTTGCCTTACAGCTACTGCGCGATCAGTTAGGGCAAGCGGTCTATCCGGCTCATCGCATTGACCGGAAAACTGGTGGGGCTTTATTGTTTGCGCTAAATCATAATGCACTATCCAATCTGCAAACTCAGTTTAAAGAGAACAATATTGACAAACAATATCTGGCGGTGGTTCGGGGCTATACCCAAGAAGAAGGTGAGATTGATTATGCATTAGAAAACGACCGGGGGAAAGTGCAGGCTGCGTTCACCAAATACCAAACCTTAGCCCAGGCTGAATTGAACGTTCCCTTAGGCAAACATCCGACTACACGATATTCGCTGGTACTGGTGAAGCCAAAAACCGGACGCTATCATCAGATTCGTAAGCACTTTAAGCATATTTTTCACCCAATTATTGGTGATCGTCCGCATGGCTGCAATAAGCAGAACCGTTTGTTCAAAGAACGTTGGCAGATGAACACTATGCTGCTTCATGCTGCTTCACTTTCCTTTACGCATCCCAGCAATAATAAGCCAATTCTGGCAAAAGCCCCATTACAAACTGAGTTTATGAGAATGGTTCATTTAATGGGCTGGGCTAATCATCAAGAAATCCAAACGTTCTTACCATCCTGAATCATATTTGCTATCTTTGGTATTACACTTTTTAGTTATGGCTAAGAAACAAAAGAGAAAACAAAGTGGGATTGTATATTCTACCAATCCAGACTATTCTTACGAAACGGAGAATCAATCTCAGCGAACAACCGTACTGCCGGCTGAGCAGAAACTGCGGGTGTGGCGCGAAAGCAAGGGTGGCGGCAAGCGAGTTACCGTCGTTCGCGATTTTGTTGGGTCGGATGATGATCTGAAAGATTTGGGTAAACAGTTAAAAAGCCACTGCGGAGTGGGCGGTAGCACCAAGGACGGTGAAATTCTGGTTCAGGGCGACCAGCGCGATAAAGTGGTAGCGTATCTACTGAAGAAAGGTTACGCCGCCAAACCTGCCGGGGGATAAAAGTAGTACGATGGATAAGATCAATCTAAACGATAAATTCGGTCAGTTTCAAGAACACTGGACTCCCAAGATTATTGGCGAATTAAATGGTCAGCATATCAAGCTGGCTAAAGTAAAAGATGAGCTAGTTTGGCACAGTCATGCCGAGGAAGATGAGTTATTTATCGTTCAGAAAGGCACGCTGTATATGGATTTCCGGGATAAAACAGTGGAAGTGCGCGAAGGAGAAATACTGGTGGTACCCAAGGGCGTAGAGCACCTGCCCCGTACCAATGGCGAAGAGGTCTGGCTCATGCTGATTGAACCCACATCAACCCAACATACGGGCGAAGTAGTACACGAAAAAACGACCAACGATCAGGAGTGGATTTGATTTAGCTATTCCACATTTGTCGTACCTGCTTTAGAAACAAGGCGGAATTTTCGGAGTGAGACTGCTGCTCAACGTTAGATA
>CAKZPJ010000003.1 GCA_937138955.1 uncultured Flammeovirgaceae bacterium
CTTCCTCTAGCAGTGCTACTTCGTAGCCAATCTGCTCCAGGGCTTTGGGTACATCGTCACCCGCTCCCATCACGTAGCCCACTAGGTTTCCTTCTTTTCTAATATCCAGTTTTACCAGATTGGCGGTGGCGGGAGGAAGTAGCGTTTGAGTGGGAATATGCTCGTAGTCGATAGTAACCATACTTTGGGCGTAAGATTGCCCATTGTACTCCGCTATTACCTGAACCTCGCCGGTGCTGGCTCCTTCGGGTGGGGTCACAGTGAAGCTAAATTCTTGCTCTTGTCCCTTAATCGCAATACTATAATCGTGCTGCGCCGGATTAACCGACCAACCGGCGGGTACTTCTAAAGATACACTTCCCTGAATATCCGAACGACCCGCTTCTACAGTAGCAACAATCGTTTGAGGCTCGGTAGAGGCAAATACGTACACATTTTCAGGAAGGCTTACCAGCACCAGAGGAATAACAACGAAAGGTCGGTACATCTCGCCCTTACGCGGATCGTTTCTTTTGTAAATGACCGGAGTGGTGAGGTTTAGCGATTGTCCATCTACGTTAAATGAAAATTCTGCTTGCAAGGCGGGCGGGGTTTCGTCGCGACCAATGAGCATTTGGTTATCTACAGTAAAGGCAAACCCATCATTCTCAGCCTGAAGCCAGTATGGCTCAGTGTAAGGAAGGTTGTCCGGTAACTTTACCGGCTGCTTGAATGCTACCAATGCATTATCTTCCAGTGTATCGTTCAGTAGCGTATCATAGCCAATCTGGTCTATTTTAATCTGATTTAGTTGTACCTCAACTTGAGGGCTCCGCTGAATCGCTTCAAAGTTGAGCGTAATACTGTCTCCGGGGGTAGCCGAATATTCAGCAATGCCTGGTCGAGTTCGCGCGCCCCGAAACCGACGAACCAAAGCATTAGTACCACTCCGAACTTCAGCATACAAACCTAAGCAAGCCTGAATTACAGTGGTAAGTTCTTTTGTTTTTACCTTCTTCCAATGTCCGTCGGGCAGTTTATTTAATGCCTCGTGCGCTTGTAATAGTATGGGTACAATAGCCGAAGGTTGCTCAGGATCATAGTTTTGGTAGGCCTGTTGAAGCAATTTCCCAACAGCTTCGCCTCCCGCTAGGCGCGACCAGCTTGTGGGAATGCCATCGAGCGGACTAGTTTTAGCCATTTCACCCTTCACATGGCGAAAGTACTCAACTCGCTGGCCTCGTGATCCAGTAGAACCAAACCCTTGCGACTCGTGCTTGCTTCGGCTTAGAGCTGCTATTTCGGGTACTGATTTTCCAATTAGCGGCAGGTAAGCACCCATGTCTACTACCAAAACCGAGTCGTTTACCGCTGCAATTGAATCAATTTTACTAGAAAACCAACTAGTTTCGTTAAGCATCAACCGAGTAGGTTGCCAGGGTTCTACGTACTCCAACTGTTCGGCGTACTGATCAGGATCACCGGCCAAATCAAAGGCTTCAGCGGCTAAAATACCGGAGGTAGTATGGTGGCCGTGCCCCGCCCGGGAATCAGGGGGAAAGCGCGTGATGATTATATCTGGTCTAAATTGCCGAATCACCCAAACTACATCCGAGAGTATCTTTTCCCGATCCCAGAGTTCAAGCGTTTCGTCGGAGGTTTTAGAATAGCCGAAGTCAATGGCTCGGGTGAAAAATTGCTGACTACCATCTACGCTACGAGCCTGAATAAGCTCCTGCGTTCGTACTACGCCTAATCGTTCGCGAATTTCGGGGCCAATCAGGTTTTGTCCTCCATCGCCCCGCGTGAGAGCTAAGTAGCCAGTGTTCAACTGTTCTACCTGCGACATATAGCCGATCACCACCTGATTTTCATCGTCGGGATGCGCGGCCAAGTATAATGCACTGCCCAGCACATTCAACTTCTTCAGTGCTAGCTGAATTTCGCTAGCTGATAGCTTTTTAGGAGCTTGGGCAAAAGCAATGATGTTTAGTAGTAGAAGACTTAAAATACAGAATAAGGTTTTTCTCAAAGCCATAGCACTAATGATTAACGCCCGTGAAGTTAATCATTACCCACGAAAAACGAAGTGTGAGAATAGAAACACCTTTACTCGGGCACAAAATCCGCTACTTCAACGAATATGTTTAGTTGAATTGTTTTAGCACCTGACCGGTAGGCAGAATATCTACGTAGTCAATTTTAGTAAGGCGCTTGAGTAGTCCGTCTAGGTAGTTTGTACTTACTGGTCCCCATCCTTCTTCGTCTAACCCGTGTAGGTTCAGAATAAGCCACCCACCCGAAGATTCTATAAATTTGTTTACCTCTTGTTCTACGTACTGGTCACAGTTGTCGGGTCCGTGCCCCCAGCAACCCAAACTAATAGGAGTCGATGGTACTGGAATGGTGTTTACTGTTTTACCCTTTAGCACTAACCACCCACCCGTTCTTACGGCTGGCACCC
>CAKZPJ010000004.1 GCA_937138955.1 uncultured Flammeovirgaceae bacterium
GTTATTAAAAAAGTAACTACTGCTGGTTTCCCATCGCTCACCCCAAGAATCGGTGTAATTAATGCCGTACGCATTGGTCGTAGAGATACCGTTTTGCTGCCCTACCAGAAAGTCGTTTACGTTGCTACCTCCAACGTTACGTCCTCCTCGTCCTGCCGCTGCCCCCCCTCCACCACCGGGCCTACCGCCCCGGAAACCTCCTTGACGACCACCGCCCCCGGTACTAACTACGCCGAGCAAGTCTTCATTGGCGAAGTTCTGCTGGTTGATATTGTTCGCCTGCCCAATCATGGAGACCCGACGGTCTTCGTCAAAAATATTGATATTTCCCCCAAGTTGATACTTATTATCGTAGCCGTAGCCTGTGTAAACCTTACCAAATTGACCATTTCGCTTATCGGTTCGAGTGATAATATTAATGGTTTTAGTTGTTTCGCCATCATCGAAACCCGTAAACTGAGCCTGATCACTCTGGCGGTCGTATACCTGAATTTTCTCAATCACTTCAGCGGGTAAAGTTCGTAGTGCTAAAGTAGGATCATTGCCAAAAAACTCCTTTCCATCTACTAGTACCTGCTGCACATCTTCGCCCTGAGCTTGTACCTGACCGTTTTGTACTACCACTCCCGGCATTTTTTTAATAAGGTCAGCCGCATCAGCATCTGGATTCACCTTGAAAGCATCGGCGTTGTATTCGGTGGTATCTCCGTTCTGAACGGTGGGAAGCACTTGCCCTTTAATTTCTAAGTCTTTAAGCATTTGGATGGACTGAGCTAAAATGATTGTACCCAAATCGCGATCAGCATCGCGCAGCATAACCCACTTTTCGTAAGGTTTGTAACCGACATAGGTAATGCGGATTTGAAATCCAGTTTGTGAGAGGTTTTCAAACATAAACTCTCCCGATGTATTTGAAACTGTGGCCTGTGGTTTTTGCTCATCGTCTACGTTTGCGAGAACGATGGTCGTGCCAGGTAGTGGCTCTTGGGCAATGCTATCGACCACCACTCCACGCAGCTTAAGGGTTTGGGCTTGTACAAGTGAGGTAACCATTAAAAAACTGAGAGCGACTAAGTATTGCATTCTGGTGAGTTATATGATCGGTTAGACCCACGTCTGAGCAAAAGGTTTAGCTTGCTTTTAAAGTTGCGATAAAGCCACATGGAGTATTGAATCTCTATCTGAATAGTAATGTTACCTTTGTAGAAAACCTTCAAGTTTATAGACAGCACTCGTATTATGGAAAACAATCCCGATCTCAACGGAAAATACTTAGGCTCTATCTCCCAAGATTTTGTAACTGTGGCCGATACATTAAAAGATGCCTCCTATCAGATTCGCTCCCGAGGATTTTCCGACTTTCCCATCTTTCCTATTTCCAAGGTAGAAATTCCTATTGGTAAACTATTGATCGGGCGGGGTGAGATGGCAACCAATTGGTTCTACAACGTTACCTACTTAGATGAATTTGTGCAAAGAAAATTAGTTTCGAGTGAAGATGATTTTAAGAAAGCATACAAAAATCCGGACGAATTTTGTTGCCTGTTTGTCGTAGATCAAGACTTCACCAACTTTTTGTTTATTCCCTACCCAGAAGATTAAAAGGCAAGTATGATACCGGATAAGTTCCGGGGCAGGGGGTAAAATGTGAGATGTGAAAAAAGATTTGTAAGATAGAAGGTAAAAGCATGAAAAAGGGCGTTAAATGAATATGATAAATACTTAGCCTCTTATTCTTTATCTTCAAAATGGTTCCAGCCCTGGGCTTGCATATCCACTAATTGACCTGCTTTAGTGGCTAATTGTAGCCCTAGTTCTTGTTTCTGCGCGTAGCCGATGCTATGAATATCTGCCTGATTTTTGATTTTTTCGTAATCAGCTTGACTGATCGTGAATAACAACTCGTAGTCTTCTCCTCCATTTAGAGCGCAAGTGATTGGGCTGAGCTGGAATTCAACCGCCGTTTCGTAGGTCTGCTGATCGTAGGGAATATTTTCCTCGAAAATCCGAAAACCTACGTTAGACTGCTTACTGAGGTGAAATAACTCAGAAGCTAGCCCATCAGAAACGTCAATCATTGCGGTGGGAACGACTCCCACATCGCGTAGTTCGTGTACCAAATCCATGCGGGCTTCAGGGCGCAATTGGCGACGCACTACGTAACTATACTTATCTAACTGCGGTTGCTGATCAGGGGCATCCAAATACACCTGCTTTTCGCGCTCTAGTATTTGAAGACCAAGATAAGCTCCTCCTAAATCGCCAGTAACACACACTATATCGCTTTCTTGAACTGTACTCCGTCTGGTGATTAAGTCACTAGGCGCTACACCTACGGCTGTCACTGAAATTACCAATCCTGATGCGGATGAGGTAGTATCTCCCCCGACCAAATCTACTTTATAGTTTTCACAAGCGTAGCCAATGCCGCGGTACAGCGCTTCTACCGCTTCTACCGAAAACCGATTGCTTAGCCCCAGATTTACCGTAATTTGTTTAGGGATTGCGTTCATGGCGGCTATATCTGAGATGTTTACCGCTACCGCTTTATAACCTAGGTGCTCTAGTGGTACGTAGGCCAAGTCAAAGTGAATACCCTCCAACAGCATATCGCTAGTAATTACTAGTTGCTCGTCACCCGGTTGAATAATAGCGGCATCGTCACCTACTCCCAGAACAGTATCTGGGTGGCGAGAACTAAAGGGTTTCATAATTCTATCAATCAGACCAAATTCACCTAATTGATCAATATTGGTTCGGGGAGTGTTGTCAGACATTGAGGTAAAGTATAATTCAGTACGTTATAACGATACGATTGATTGGCAAAGTTCTATCAGCACACCGTTCGTACTTTTTGGGTGTAAAAAACAGATACGTTTGTTATCAGCCCCAGCCTTCGGAACTTCATTGATAAATACAAATCCTTCTGCTTTAAGGCGTTGTACTTCTTGATGTATATCATCTACCTCAAATGCTAAATGATGAATACCTTCTCCTCTTTTCTCAATAAACTTGTTAATGACACTTGTTTCCTCACTAGCAGCCAACAATTCTAGTTTCGCAGTTCCGGCATCATAGAAGTAAGTAGTAACCTGTTCGGTTTCAACTTCTTCCTTGCGATATACAGATTTTCCCAACAAGCGGGCGAATAAGTTTTGAGCCTTTTGAGCATCGGCTACCGCAATGCCAATATGTTCTAGTCGCATCATGAGAAACTTTTTTTTTCAGGTGTAGGTTTTCAGTGTTAACAAGTTGCAATACTATTTGCTAAATTTACACCATTGTTAGCTAGAATTCTGTTCTACGCCACAGACGGTGTAATGCTATATTTTCAAAAATAGTTTAGTCGTACACACGTATGTTTCGGGATAAACTTACGAGATATTTCACATAGAATAAATGTTT
This sequence comes from uncultured Flammeovirgaceae bacterium, assembly GCA_937138955.1. Taxonomy (GTDB): domain Bacteria; phylum Bacteroidota; class Bacteroidia; order Cytophagales; family Cyclobacteriaceae; genus Tunicatimonas. The sequence goes on from CAKZPJ010000004.1 coordinate 3,406, forward strand.
CTTTGTCATGATTAAGATAACGGATAAAGCGAGAAATAAAATCAGTGCTTTGAGAGAAGAAGAGGGCCACTCTAACAGTCATAACGTGAGAGTAGCTGTTAGAGGAGGCGGATGCTCAGGGTTAATGTACGATTTGGAGTTTGATAGCCAGATTAAAGATGGAGATCAGGTATACGAAGACCAGGGAGTGAAAATTCTGGTAGATAAACGAAGCCTACTCTATCTTTTAGGTACCACCCTGGATTTTACCGATGGTCTAAACGGAAAAGGGTTTCAGTTTATTAACCCTAATGCATCTCGCACCTGTGGGTGTGGAGAAAGCTTTTCAGTTTAGTACTCCTTCAACTATCATCTCAAAGCCAAAATCATAAAAAATGATTTTGGCTTTTTTTTGCTCTCTTCTCACTTCGCTGCTACTAACTATTAGATTATGTCACCGGAAGAGAGTATCAAAATATTTGCCGTAGAGGATGATCCTACTTACCAAAAGTTTCTCGAATATACTCTAGGGTTGAACCCAGATATTGAAAACCAAATATTCACCACTGGCCAGGAATGTCTGGATAATCTTCATCTGAAACCCAGTATTGTTACTATCGACTACTCTTTGCCGGATATGAGCGGTAAAGAGCTTCTCGAGAAAATAAAAGCGTGTAATTCCAACATTTTTGTCATCGTAATATCAGGCCAAGAAGATGTAGGTACTGCGGTAGAATTACTAAAACTCGGAGCGTTCGACTACATTACTAAAGATCAAGACACCAGAGGTCGACTACTGCACGCAATTAACAATGCCCGAAAAAACCTCTCTTTAGTTAATGAACTAGATCAGCTTAAGCAGGAAGTAAGCCAAAAATACGAGTTTAGTAAAAGTATCATTGGAAATAGTCCGGCTATGAAGCAAGTATTTTCTTTGATGGAAAAGGCAGTCAAAACCAATATTACCGTATCCGTCACCGGTGAAACGGGGACGGGCAAAGAAGTAGTAGCCAAGGCTATTCACTATAATTCGGATCGCAAGACCAACCCTTTTATCGCCGTAAATTTAGCCGCTATTCCTAAAGAATTGGTTGAAAGTGAGTTATTTGGCTATGAGAAAGGCGCTTTTACTGGTGCTGCTGCTCGGCGGATTGGTAAATTTGAAGAAGCTCAAGGGGGAACTATTTTTCTGGATGAGATTGGGGAAATGGAGCTCAATCTGCAAGCGAAAATGCTTCGAGTACTCCAGGAGCGAGAAGTTGTTCGAATTGGAGGCAACCAGATTACTAAACTAGATGTAAGGATACTAGTAGCCACTCACCGTAATTTAGCTGATGAAGTAAATTCAGGAAACTTTCGGGAAGATTTATATTATCGTCTACTTGGTTTACCCATTCACCTACCACCTTTACGCGACCGAGGTAATGATATTATTTTATTAGCCCGCTTTCTCCTTAGTCAATTTTGCAAGGATAATAACATGGGTGGGGTTTCATTCGCTAAGTCTGCCCAGGAAAAACTTTTAAAATACAACTTCCCTGGAAATGTGCGAGAACTCAAGTCTACTATTGAGTTAGCTGCTGTGATGGCAGAAGGGTACTTAATTGAAGCCGATGATATACGCTTCAATAGTGTTCGTAAAGAAGAGAATTTTATCTTAGAAGAGCTCACCATGCGAGAATACACTTTTCGTATTATTCTACACTTCCTTAAGAAGTATGACAACAATGTGCTATTGGTAGCTAAGAAATTAGATATCGGTAAGTCTACCATCTATCGCTACCTAAAAGAAATTGAAGAAATAGATAGTCAAATGGCAGAATCAGAAAACTCTGAAGCCACCTATGCTTAGTATTAGCTATATAAAAACGTACTTATTATGGAGCAAGTAAATAGAGTGAATCAGTCAGTTAGCAGTCCTAGTGTTGATTTAACGTATCTTAAAGAAATGACTGGGGGAGATCAGGATTTTATGGAATCGATCATCACAACGTTCGTTAATGATACGCCTAATACCCTAGACCAATTACAAAAAAGCTGCGCTCAATCCGATTGGCTTGGAGTGGGGCAAGCAGCTCATCAACTGAAACCGTCCCTTCAGTTTATAGGCTTGAAACAAACATTAGAAAAGGTTAAAACTATTGAACGAAACTGTAAAGAATCGTCCGATTTATCTATAATTCCAGCGTTAGTGAGTGTGGTTATTCAAGAAATCCAACACGGTATTGCTGAACTGGAAGAGCTGTTTCCTGCCTAAGCTCTAAGTTTTTCCCTGCAGCTATTTCTTTCACGAACTACCACGGAAAGTAGTTTCAGGCCATTATAGCGTACTTAGATTTTATCTTTAGAATTTTATATGAGGTATTTTTCGGTTAGACGAAGCTCTTTTTGAGGGGATAGCCCAAGCTATCACCGGAAAAAAGGCTACCGTGAATTCTAAGGATAAAACAAGTTTTCCTGATGTAAATTTTCAAAGTTTTT
>CAKZPJ010000005.1 GCA_937138955.1 uncultured Flammeovirgaceae bacterium
AGCTTAGTAGCAACAACTGCTTTCTTAGATTTTTACTACCCTACAAACCTAAAGGTGGCGTCCACTCGGATTACCCAAAATTTTAGGATTGACAGAGCACTAGGCATATTAGATGCCTAGCCTTTTATACCTTCTGTGTAGAGTTTGAATCTAAATGCCTATCTCTAGGGTAGTACTATACCTAAGGAAGCTCCAAATATTCTATTTCTTCCTTCACCAGTTCCAAAAAACTCAGTAAGCCCCCATTCGTATCCAAAGTCCAAGCTGATAAATAATATATCAATACCTATCCCAGCATTTAGCCCTAGGTTAACTGACCTAAAATCATCGCGATCTAATCCGAAGTTGTTATCTTCCACTCCTAGCATAAAGGTAGGTACTATTCCCCCGTTCACCCGAACCGCTAATATACCATCCGTTGTTCCAGTGAGGTAGAATCCTCCGTTTAGTGGTATTTTTAGGCTGTTAATCGCCACTACGTCGTCGATGCGCTCGGAATTGGCATCATTAATAAGTTGAGCACCAATGCTGTAGTAGTGAACCCCCGGTTGAAAGAAGAACCAGTTATCCCCATCGTCTCCAATTCGAAAATCAACCCCTACGTTTAAGCCCACTCGCACTCCGTCTTCTTCCCAATCGGCATTTTCGGTAGTAAGTGAGGAGGCGTTCAGGCCAATTTTAGGATTAACCCGCACTTGAGCTATAGTTACTGATACCGCAGTTACGCTAAATAACACGAAAAATAAAATGTACTTCTTCATAACTAAAAAAATTTATAAGTGAAATAGTTACCAAACAGATAGCTTTATCATTTGTTCTCTCTGTATACAGCTGGACAAAGCTCTGCCATTAAAATTGTCAATCATTTGGTACAACTTCGTATATCGGATTTCGTACCCATATTTAGTAAACATTCAACTAACGATATACTACACATGGATTTACGATTAGGCGATACCGCCCCTAACTTTCAAGCGCAAACGAGCAAAGGCGACATTGATTTTTATGAATATCTGGGCGACGGCTGGGGAGTACTCTTTTCCCATCCGGCCGATTACACTCCCGTTTGCACCACCGAATTGGGACGTACTGCTCAACTAAAAGATGATTTCGCTCAACGCAACACCAAAGTACTCGCAATTAGCGTAGATGGTCTTGATTCGCACGAAGGCTGGATTAACGATATTAATGAGACACAAAATACAACCGTTAATTTTCCACTGATTGCTGACCCCGACCGTAAGATTGCTGATCTGTACGGAATGATTCACCCGAATGCTTCCAATAATATGACGGTTCGCTCGGTATTTATCATCAGCCCCGATAAAAAGATCAAATTGATGCTAACCTACCCGGCATCTACCGGTCGCAACTTTAATGAAATTTTGCGGGTGATTGACTCTTTACAATTGACGGCGAACTACAGCGTAGCTACTCCCGCCGACTGGAAGGAAGGCGACGATGTAGTGATTGCGCCCTCTATCTCAGACGATGAGATTCCCGAACGTTTTCCCAAGGGTCATACCAAGGTTAAACCTTATCTAAGAACTACTCCACAGCCGAACAAATAGATTAGGGATTAGGGATTAGGTTTTGGGTGTTAGGAAACTGCACACTTTCTAATCCCCAAACCCTATTCCCTAAAACCCAATAAAAATATGAAACAAGCAACATTTGGCTCGGGATGCTTCTGGTGTACCGAAGCCGTTTTTCAAGATGTAGAAGGCGTAGAGTCGGTAGTATCAGGCTATACGGGCGGGCATATCAAAAACCCAGCGTACCGGGAGGTATGTAGTGGACGAACTGGACACGCTGAAGTAGTGCAGATTACGTATAATCCTGACCTAATTTCTTTTGATGAGCTACTAGAGATCTTCTGGAAAACACATGACCCTACTACGTTGAACCGACAAGGGGCTGACGTGGGTACCCAGTACCGTTCAGCCGTATTTTATCACGATAATGAGCAGCAGCAATTAGCTGAAGCCTACAAGCAAAAGCTTGATGAATCAGAGGCTTTTAATGATCCGGTTGTGACAGAGATTAGCCCGTTAGAGATTTTTTACCCAGCCGAAGAGCATCATCAGAATTACTACAAGAATAACCCAGAGCAAGGGTATTGTTCGTTCGTAATTCGACCCAAGGTAGATAAGTTTAAGCAGGTCTTTAGCGAGAAACTGAAGACAGCTTAACAGCGATTAATTGTTATTGACTTTCGTTTGTTGACAGTAATTGAATAAGTCTGCTACAGAAGTTTTGTAAGCTTTATAAACAAAACAAGCGACTCGATGAGTCGCTTGTTTTGTTTAGTCTGAGTAAAAGAATTTTTATAAGTTATAAGTGAGACTTAAAGAGAATGAAATACCCCGGGTAAATGATTCAAAGACAGGACTACCTGCAAAATTGTAGGCCTGCTCAAAAGCAGGATTAAGCAGGTTTTCGGCTTTAAAACCTAGAGCATAATTATCACCTAGTCGCTTGCGGGTAGTAAAATTCAGTAACGGCCGTGGTTGATCGTACACGTCGGGGTCTAGTGCCCCAGTAGCAAATGCCAATCGCTCGCCCCAGATGTTGAAGGAAAGTGAATTTTCCCACCCGAACTGATCATTGTTGTAAAATAACGCTACGTTTACAATGTAGGGTGACTGACCCTGGAAAGGGCGAGTATCCTCTAAATTTGGACGATCCGACTGACGGATTGCTTCTAATTCTTGCTCCGTTCTATCGGCACGAGAGCTAATATAGCTGGCATTAATAGAGAATCGTACATTTTCTAGGAACGGCGCAATAAACTCTAGCGACTTTCTGAATTCAACCTCTGCACCTAGTACTCGTCCGTTGTCAACATTCACTGGGCGAATTTCAGGAGTAGAGGTGGTTGGCGTGAGTTGAAGTACAATCGGCTGATCAAAGTTCTTGTAGTAGGCACTTACTGCAAATAGCTCACCAGGACGAGGATATATCTCATAACGTAAATCATAATTCTGAATTAACGTTCGATCCAGGTCGGTGTTTCCGGTGAAAATAGGAATAGAGATACCGCTAAACGATGTAAATGGAGAAATCTCTCTCAAATTAGGTCGGGCTAATGTCTGACTGCCAGCTAACCGCATATTTGAATTGTCATTGATCTTATAAATCAAGTTGAGCGCAGGAAGTATATCAGTCGCTTGAATCCCACCCGTTTCACCGTTAGAAGCCTCTGAAAAGAAATCAGTAGTTTCAACTCGGGCTCCGGCTATGGCTTTTAATCGTTCACTTGCATTATAAGACATCATTAAATACCCTCCGATAATCGTCTCTTCTCCGACATAGATGTTTCCAGGACGGGTTTGATCAGAATAGAAGTTACCCGCACCAAATGCTCCGGTACCTGTACTTTCAGGAGTGTTTACAATACCGAAGTTAGATAAGTCAAAGAAATTGGATACATCACCATCTTCACCTGCTTCGCTAAAGGTGGTAAAGTTGGGATTTAAACGATTCTGGCTCTGGCCTACGAGTGAGATAAAGTCTTCTCGGAAATCACGTTGCTTGTTAGAATACGATCCACCAAATTTAATTAGGTTATCTGTTTCTTCGAAAGAAAGTGGAATAGTAATATCCAGTTTTGCATTTATTTGGTTGTCTTGTAAATCGCGGAATATGCGCGATGGTAGAATACCAATTTCCGATTGATTAAGCGAATAGCCTAAATCACCGCTAGGCACCCCAAAACCAGTTAATCGAATATCAGGCTCTTCCTGCGTAGACGTAGCGTAGCCAACTGTCCAATCTATCTTCGTTCCATTCAGGAAATTAGAAAAAAAGTGCTTCCCCCGAAGCTGAGTGTTGTTTAACTCTCTTTCCTGAAATGTAACTAAACGATCTTCAAAGGTAGACCCCCCTCGGAACGACTGCCAATACCCCCGATAGGTACGGGCTGAAACTAAGTTATCATGATTGTAAAGATGTTCTAGTGTAATTTCTTGGTTAGATGACAACTGATACGATACGCTTACGATACCACCCAACTGCGTATTTTCATCTCCGTTAGTGATACTATAACTTTGTTCATTTCTTAACTCATCAATTCCACCGTCAAAGTACAATCCGTACTGTCCGTCATCATAAAAGGTAAACCCTTTGCTGTAGCTAATCGCGGCACTATACCCCAAGTTCTTACCAAATAAAGTAGTGCGGCTACCCACCGAAAAGTCTACTCCATAATCCAAAGGAACAGCGCTTTCACGAGCTAAAAATGGGGTATCAAACGCCCGGGCGGTTTGGTTTAAAATATTTCTTTCTTCCTCATTCGCAGGACTACGAGCGGCGCGAGCCAATCCATTAGCTTGAGACCCACTACTTATTTGATCTCGGTATTGCGTAAAATCAGTTGGTAGACTACGCGTGCCATCATCGTATCCTAGCCAATCAGTTTCGCCTTGTGCGCCATCGGTTAAAAAGTTATCGATAAATGACGATTGGGTATTATAGGTAGCCGATACACCAAAATTTAGAAAGAACTCCTCAGGCAACGATTTAGTGGTGATATCTACCTTACCACCAGTGAAATTGCCAGGTTGATCAGGAGTATAGGTTTTTACCGTGACAATATTTTCTACTACATCGGAAGGAATTAGATCCAGGCTTGAGCTATTCCGGTAAGGGTCAGTACTTGGTAGCGTTACCCCATTTAGTTGCGATATTGAGTATCGATCCCCTAGTCCGCGCATAACTACGTACTTACCTTCTTCTATAGATGCGCCAGTTACTTGCGACATGGATTCAGCAGCATTGGAAGTACCCAACTGAGCAATCTCTTTGGCTGAAATACCATCTTGAACAGCCAGCGCGTTCTTCTGAATTTTTAATAAAGCGACGTCATTATCTTTTATAGCCTGAGCGGTAACTATTATTTCTTCGAGCTCGGTATTTTCTTCAGACAGCACAAAATCTAAGGATTGATTTTTTCCTTCAACCACAACCACACCATTTACTTTTTGCGTAGAGTATGAAACGTAGCTGATCATTAGCGTGTATGTTCCAGCCTCGAGCTTTAGCTGGTAGTTTCCACTAATATCCGTTACTGTTCCTATTCCAGTATCTTCTACTTGCACGGTTGCACCAATAAGCTCTTCACCTGATTGAGCATCTACCACCTGACCACTTACTGTACCTTGACCTTGGGCTAAAGCAACAGTATACCCCAGCACCAATGTGGTAATTAGCGCGACTGTAGTTTGGTAAAAATATGGACTCATATATATAATTTAAATAAGAATTAGTAATATAAACATGCAAAAAAGGAAGCCTACCGGCCTCCTTTCTTTTTGTCATTATTTACAAATCTCGCACTACTCAAATAAGATTCCCACTTTAGAAAGGGTAGACCAACCGGCCAACCAAGTAGCTTCCCCCGGGGCAAAAGCACCTCGATAGTCAACTTGCATCATGCCTTGAGGTACTGTTGTTGTAGCTGAAGTTGTGGCTGCCGGACGAGGATCTAAACCTCCGTCGGGATTACGACTGATACTAGTTACTACCGCCGCCGCTGAGTATTCATTAGCATTGTCAGTAAGTTCTGAAACTATGTCAGCAGACTCACCATTGAATGTTTCATCTTCCTGGGTTTCAAGGTCATCACTTACTGAAGTAGCCTGAACTAAGCTAGCTAAGTCAGTAGCTCCACCAAATTGTGCCCAAGTATTATTCAAGATTTCTATTTGGAAACCATTTTCGGCAGTACCTATCCGGGCGTAAGAATCTATCGTTCCTTCGATATCCTCAACCTGTAAACCAATACCGGGAAAATCCTCAATGATAGAGTTACCTAACTTACCAGCAAAAGCATCGCGCATTATTAGTGCTCGTTGCGCTCCTGTTGAACTTTGTCCTGGACCTAAGAATGTTGCATTGTAGATATTAGGAGCTGAGAAAAGAGCAGCGTCGTCTGGTATAGCACCATCCCATTCTCCGGCTTGATCATACACAGTTTCATCTCCGTCTAGTTGAAGTACAAAAGCGAATTGAATATTGCCTTGGTACCCTTCGTCAAAGTCAAAAGCATCATCCGTAGCAAAAGCAACGCTAGCATAGTTGATATCTACCGTTCCACCAAAGATCTCAATACCATCATCGTTACTAGAGTAAATATCAATGTGGTCAATAGTTGTACCGCTACCAACGCCACCCAATGTTAACCCTTGGATTTCGCTATTTGGGGCAATACCTACTCCGGTGTACCGAATAGAAACATACTGTAGCGTACCAGAATTATCAGCAGCATCAGAACCACCGTATACCGCGCGATTTTCGTTGGAGTCAACTCCTTCAATGGAAATATTTGAGGTTACCCCTCCTTTTTCCGCTGGAGCGTTTCCTAAGATAATTACACCACCCCAAGCTCCCCAGTCACTGGGTAATAAGTTACCTCCAACCGTATCAGCTTCAGCCGTAAAAATAATCGGATCAGCCGCAGTACCAATCGCATTGATTGTTGATCCTTGGGTAACAATTAGTGCGGAAGTATTGTCAGCCCCAGTTTCTTCGGTAAAACGAATAGTAGTACCTTCTGCAATATTAAGCGTTGCTCCATCTTCTACGTAAACCAAACCCGTTAGGTAGTAGTCATTATCAGCCGTCCAATTATACGTTTGACCAGCGGCTAGGTCAGCATCAGTAATATCTACCCGGGTTTTAGGTCCGGCTGGTACGTCAGGTAGGTTAATTACTGAATCAATTATGTGAATTACTCCATTGGCAACTTTAATATCTGTTGTAAGGACTTGAGCACCATTTACAAACACATCATTACCATCAACGACTACACCGATTTTAGCTTCGCTGTTCAAAGTCGCTACTGAATCAGTTAGGGCTACTACTTCGGTGGCAGTTAGTGAGTCAGCTACTACATGACCTTGTAGCACTGTCGTAACGCCATCAGCACCAAGAGCACCAACCAACGCAGTCAAGTCAGCAGTTCCCAATTCAGTCAATAGTGCTGTAAAAGCATCGTTGTTAGGCGCAAACAGTGTGATATTATCGGCACTGGAAAGATCTCCAAATAAATTGGTAGCTTCTAAAGCATCGCTTAATACGGTAAGGCTTCCGCCGGATATAGTATCTAATACTGCCGCGCTAATCGTCGGTGGTGCGCCAGGCTCTCCCGCAGGATTCACAGTGACGACTACATCGCTATTTGTGCTCTGAGCCTCTTGGTCAGTAACTGTTAAAGTAATTGTTGTTTGCCCTTCAGCTACTCCGGTTACGGTCACCACTAGTGTGCCATCCTCATCATTAGAGCTAAGATCAGTGGAAATAGTTGCTGTAGCAGCTGCTTCGTCGCTGCTAGCTACTGAGGAAGATTGAAAGCCACCGGGGGCAGTAACAGAAAAAGAAAGATTAACCGTAGCTCCAGGATCTACTGAAGTATCACCAGGTTTATTAACAGAAGGTGGTAAAATATCTATTGGATCTTCATCTTCTTTACAAGAGATAAATGCAATCGCAAAAAACCCCAGCATCGCTAGGAGCGAAAATGATAATTTCTTCATACGTAAAAACTTAAGGTTAGATTAATTAAACAGTGTTGTAGTAGAGTTATGAATCACACTGCAAAATTGCCAATTGTTTATTACTCTGTGAAGAACCTAATATTAATTAATTGTTAATAAAGTTGTATTGAAGTTATCGAATTGTTAAGGAGGTAAATGACCAATCAACTGGATAACTATTCTGATAAGCAGACAGTTACTTCGTTCTTTTGATAATTAGTAAGAAATTAATTGTTAATCCCAGATCACCCCAAAATTTATCCAGGGCTGGCGCATGTCATTGGTTATTATCGCTTTTTGTTCGGACGTATTGCCATACACCCTTGGCTATTATTGATTAATCGGAACCTTCTGAAGGATAGTCTTAATGATATCGCTGGTCTTTACCCCGTCGGCTTCCGCTTCATAATTCAGTAAAATCCGGTGGTTGAAAACATCATTGGCTACTTCTTTAATATCTTCGGGTAGCACATAATCGCGTTGATCGAAAAAGGCAATAGCTTTCGCGGCAATATTTAGGTTAATACTAGCCCGGGGCGATACGCCAAACTGTATGTAGTTTGCTATATCGGCCATATTATAGGCTTCTGGGTCACGGGTGGCAAATACTAGCTCTATAATGTATTTCTCTAACGATTCGGAAATACTTACGGCATTAATCTCGTTTCTTATGGAAAAAATGTCGTCTTTGGTTAGAATCGATTTTACTTCTCCGCTGAAGGATAGGTTGGCCATACGGCGCATTACTTCTAGCTCATTTTCTTTGGTAGGATAATCTACGTACACCTTCATCATAAAGCGGTCTACCTGGGCCTCCGGCAAAGGGTACGTTCCTTCCTGATCTACCGGATTTTGCGTAGCTAATACTAAGAAAGGGCGATCTAGTGGATAGGTGGTTTCGCCAATGGTTACCTGCTTCTCCTGCATCGCTTCTAGTAGGGCTGATTGTACCTTCGCGGGTGAACGGTTCACTTCATCGGCTAGAATTAAATTAGCGAAAATAGGCCCCTTTTTTACCTCAAAATCGGAATTCTGCTGATTATAGATCATCGTTCCGATCAGGTCAGCCGGAAGTAAATCAGGGGTGAACTGAATTCGTTTAAAGTCTAAATGCAGAACCTGCGCCAAAGTATTGACTGTGAGTGTTTTAGCTAGTCCAGGAACTCCTTCTAAAAGAATATGTCCATTGGTAAACAGTCCTATCAATAGTCGATTGACCATATATTGTTGCCCAACTACTACTTTACCCACTTCGTGGAAAACTTGCTGAATTTTATCTCGATGTTGTTGTTTTACCGATTCATCGATTGCCTGATCCATAGGTGAAGATTGAAAATTACGAGTTATAAAACTAAAGATTATAAATTACAAATTGAAAAATTACCGATAAGGTTGTAGATTTCAATATTTCGGTTCCCTTTTTCGTTTTCATTGTTCTGTTACTTTTTGCTGACGAGCTGCTACCAAATCAATAGCCAGCACTACGCCTGCTCCTAGTACCATAAAGAGTATGGCCTGCCCTAAATTCGGTGACTGCTCCATAACTTCTTCGTATACACCCGGTAGCACATTCTTAGTAAGAAAGGGTATTTCCTCGCCACTGCTATTCGTACGGGTTGATACAACCTCTTTCCAAGGCCAAATTTTATTTAATGACCCGATCATAAAGCCAGCCAAAAGAGCAATAGCGGTATTATAGTATCGGTCTAACAACCATGATATAAGGCGGGCAAAGCTTAGTAAACCCACCACACAACCTGCAGCAAATGTAGCAATGATCAGCAAGTTTCGCTCATTCAAAGCTCCTAGTATGTATTCGTACTTACCTAAAATCAGCAAAATGAAGCTTCCCGAAATACCAGGTAAAATCATAGCACAAATAGCGATTGATCCCGATAAGAAAATAAACCAAAGATCGGTAGGGGTTTGCGCGGGTGTAATTATCGTAACGGCGTAGGCAATGGCAATTCCAGCCAACCCCACTAGAATAACTCTTCCCTTCCATTGGGTAATTTCCTTGGCTACTACGTACGCTGCCGCAATGACTAAACCGAAAAAAAACGACCAAAGCTGGATAGGATACGTATCTAGCAGATAATGGAGAACTTTGGCTAAAGTTAGAAGACTGGTTGCAATACCAGCAAAGAGCACTGCTAAAAAAGTACCATCTATATGTTCCCAAAGCTCTTTCCAACGAAACTTCAGTGCATATTGTAACGCCTCGCCATCGAATGAACTAATTGCGTCTAATAACCGCTCGTAAATTCCCGTAATAAACGCTAAAGTACCCCCCGAAACTCCCGGAACTACATCGGCCCCACCCATTGCCATTCCTTTGAGGAACAGTTGACCGTACATTTTCAAGTAATTCATCTAGAAGTTTGCTCGTTCTGCCCCAAGAAGTGGGTAAAAGTATCACCTCGCAATCCAATTCGGATAGTTTCTAAAGGAATAATTTCATTAGGGGCAATATTGCCTAGATTAACATTTGATCCTAATAACTTAATAAACCACACCTGCTGCTCTTTGACGGGTGCTTCCCATATAATATGTTCAAACGGTATCTGGGTTAATATCTCCTCTACTAATCCCGAACGTACTTCGCCACTGGATCGGAATAACCCAACATTTCCCCCTTCTCGAGCTTCGCCAATTACTTTCCAAGCTCCAGCATCTAGCTCAGCCTGCATTAATTCAATCCATTTGTAGGGGGGCATAATCTTGGCAGCATCTTTAGAACCTACCTCCGAAAGTACCGTCACTTGCCCCGATAGCCGCCGAATGTAGTCTAACTTTTCGTTGTGGTCAAGTTCAATTGATCCGTCGGATACTTCCGCAAAAGACAACCCGTATTTATCTAGGATTCGCCGATAATCATCAAACTGATGGCGGACAACAAAAGCCTCAAATAAGGTTCCTCCAAAGTAAACCGGAATTTTAGCCCGGTGATATACTGCTATTTTTTCTTCAAGGCGAGGCGTAACAAATGAGGTAGCCCAGCCTAACTTAACTACATCTACATAATCGCCGGCTACACTAATAAAGTCTTCTACTTCCCGCAGGCTCAAACCCTTGTCCATTGCCATAGTATAGCCAGACACCCGAGGCTTTTCGGTTCGCTCGGGAATATTCTTAAGCGTATAATTCATCTAGTTTCGGTATTGGTCGATAATTTTAAAGAGTGCTTTTTGAGTTTCTAACTTTGGGAAAAAATCGTATAAGATTTCGTGTTTATCAAAATCCAAAGTTAAAGCATTTTCTAAATAAATAAACGCATCTTTATATTGACCATCCGAAATAAGGTAAGCAGTAGCATAATAAAGTAAGTCTGGGCTGTCAGGTAGTTCTTCCAAGGCGCTCATTGTTACCGATACCGCCATCTCAAAATTACTATTCTCAAAATACAGATAAGACCAGCCTTGCCATATTTCCAGACAAAGTGGGTTAAGCAGAGTAGCTTCTTCAAAGGCTTCGCTGCTAGAAGCAATATTGCCTAATTTACGCTCAGCTTCGGCCAATATGTACCAGTACAGGTAGTTAGCATCGTTGAGCCGAAGAGCTTTTCGTAGTGCGTAGGTAGCTTCCATCCAACGCTCTTGCTGGTGCAGACAAGCACCGAAGCCAAACCAAGCTTCGTCGTATTCTTCATCGAGCTTAGTAGCTTTAGAATACATGCGCATAGCCCGATTATATGATTCTAACTTCTCAAGAGCAGCTCCCATACAACAGTAGGTTTCCGCATTACCTCCTTCAACATCATGCGTTTTGCGATAGGCATCGTATGCCTTTTTGTACTGCTTGAGATTCATATAGGTATTACCCATATTAAAATGAGCTGACCCAAACGTATCGTCGATCAAAATAGCGTACTCGTAGGCCTGAATGGCCTTATCAAAACGCTCTAATTTATTGTAAACGATACCTAAGTTATACCAAGCCTGTACAGAATAAGGGTCTCTATCGATGAATTGCTGGTAGTAAGAGAGGCTATCTTCCAATTCACCCGTCATATCCAAACAGTAGGCCAATTCGTACATGGCATCTTCGTGATGCAGATTCCACTGGAGAGCCAACTTGTAGTATTTAGCAGCTTGCCGATAATCAGCCATGTGCTGAAATGCCATCCCGATCTGATAGTATATTTCGTCTTTTTCTTCGCTTAGCCCAACCAACCGTTTTAGTTCATCAACCGAACCTTGGTAGTTTCCCATCCAAGATAGGATGTTGCTACGCAGCATTAGAATATCGTAATCGTTGGGCTGCAGATTGGCAGCCCGGTCTAATTCAGTCAGAGCCTCTTCGTAGCGTTCTAAATGACTCAGCGTTTGAGCTTTATTAAATAGTAGTTCAGCCGAGTAAGGGTACTGAGCAATTCCTAGATTACAGGTTTTTAGTGCTTTTTTATATTTTTCTTCATCTAAATAGTCTTCAATAACATCAACGTACACGTTTAAGTCCAGAAAGTGAGCATCATTATTTTTAAGTTGGTTCTCGAACCATCGTATTAAGTTATGCCCATCTTCGCGATTTCTGAATTGATCGCTCATATTGTTTAGAGATTAAAAATCGTCCATTACTCCATAGAAAAACTAAGGGTATATTGTTTACGGATAGGGTTAAATATAGAAAATACCCTACGTACGACCAACTATTTGTAGGTCGTTATCTACTGGGGTAATTTTAGATAAGTTTTTTCTTCTTTTTTAATTAATTCTTCGCAACACCACTGAATTGTTTCGTTTAATGATCGAAATTTCATGTCCAAGGTTTTCCGAATTTTTTCGTTATTGTAGGTATGGCTGTTGCGGGCTACCTGTGCCAGTTCGTCGGTAACTAACGGTTTCTGCTGAGTGAGTAGTGTGCGTATCCGATCCAGCTTGCTTATTCCTTTTATAACTGAAGCATTGATCTTGATATTTGGCGGACGTTTATTAAAGAATTTGGCAATAGTTTCAAATAGCTGTTGGTAGGATATGCTTCCGGCACTCACAATCAATCGCTCACTGGTTAGTTCGCGGTTAATTGCTCTCACTGCTACCTCGGCAACATCTCGAACATCTACGTAGTTCACTATTCCGGCGGTATAAAACCGCTTTTCATCCCAGACATACTTAAATACCTGCGTGCTACTTTTATCTAGGCTACCTGGTCCTAATACTAATGAGGGATTTAGTACTACTGCGGGTAGTCCTTCGGCTATAGCCCGCCATACTTCTACTTCAGCTAACCACTTGCTACGAGCGTAGCCGGTTAGATTATCATCTGGCGTAATTGTATGAGTCTCGTCTACTAATTCATCGGTCACTTTTTTTCCTACTGCCGCTACCGAACTCATATGTAAGAAATGAGTAACATTTTGCTTGAGTGATACATTTATGATGTTAGATGTTCCCTCCACATTTATTTTTTGCATGAGTGCTTCATGTCGACTGTCATATGAAATAAAAGCAGCGCTATGTATCACGCCACTTATACCTTGCATATTCTTTTCCAAATTAACAATATCCAGTAAGTCTCCCTCTACCCACTCAATCTTATCATGGATGTCTGCTACCAGGCTCATATCGCTGGTATCACGCCGTAAACCTCTTAATGAATAACCCGCCTGTAACATAGCTCGGCAAATAAAGCTGCCTATCAATCCGGTGGCTCCGGTAACCAAATACATCATATTTAGATTTAAGTATAGTAGACTACTGAAAAAGGCCCCACACGCTTGTTCAGTCTTTTACAATTTGAGCATTACGAATCCGTCCTAGACATAGAATAACAATCTTATATGAAAAAAATTAACTTTCTAAACAAAGATCAGTTCAAACGCCTAACTGGAATATACCGCTTCATTCTTCCGTACAAATGGCAGTTTACGGTAGGTATGATCGGATTAGTTTTTTCCAGTTTAACCCTTCTTAGCTTTCCGCTTATTTCCGGCGAGTTACTTGACGTAGCGTCCGGCAACGAATCGTGGTTGTCCAATAATCTCAATATAATTGCACTCTGCTTGCTTGCAGTATTTTTCGTGCAAAGTATATTTTCATTTATTAGAGTCTACTTTTTTGCAAAGGTAAACGAAAATTCTTCTGCCGATATACGAACTACTCTTTACCAAAAGCTTATTACACTTCCTATCAGCTTTTACGATAAACATCGCACTGGAGAGTTAATTAGCCGTATCACTTCTGATATTTCTCTACTTCAGAATACTTTTTCCGTAACGCTAGCTGAATTTCTTCGGCAGATAGCCACTTTGCTTATTGGTACTATTGTTATTGTATCTATGGCTCCCAGCCTTACTGGTTTTATGTTCGCTACATTTCCATTTCTGATTGTAGCCGCAATAGTATTCGGACGTTATATCCGCCGACTTACTAAGAAAACGCAAGATCAACTGGCAGAAAGTAGCGTTATTGTAGAAGAAACGTTACAGGCTATTCGAGCAGTTAAAGCTTTTACGAGTGAGTTTCGCGAAATAGTTCGCTATCGAACTTCTATTGATCAAGTAGTATCTACTGCCCTGAAAGCGGCCTTATTTCGTGGCTTGTTTGTTGCGTTTATTATTTTCGTTTTGTTTGGCGGTATCGTAGCAGTACTTTGGTACGGTGCTACACTTGTTCAACAGGGTACTATTACTATTGGCGATTTAGTATCTTTTATCATGTATACCACACTTATTGGTGGTTCTATTGCAGGTCTTGGCGATTTATACGGACAAATTCAAAAGGCAGTAGGTGCTTCAGAGCGTATTTTAGATATTTTAGATGAGCAATCTGAATCAATAAGTTTATCCCCATCTCATCCTGAGTCTCTTACTCGAGCTATTCAGGGAAGTATTCGCCTCGATAATATTTCTTTTTCTTATCCTTCCCGACCAGATATTATGGTCTTGAATGATATTTCGTTTTCGGTGCAGGCGGGAGAGAAAATTGCACTTGTTGGCCATAGTGGTGCCGGAAAATCTACACTGGCTCAACTTATACTGAGATACTACTCTGCTGGTAATGGAACAATTACTATTGATAATACCGCTGTAGATGCCTATGACCTTTCTACTTTGCGAATGAACATAGGGTTGGTTCCTCAAGAAGTAATATTATTCGGTGGAAGTATAGAGGAAAATATTCGTTACGGAAGAGAGAAAGCAACCTTTCAGCAAATAAAAGAAGCAGCTTATCAGGCTAATGCGCTAGATTTTATCAACTCTTTTCCCGAAGGTTTCTCAACTATTGTAGGTGAAAGAGGGATTCAGTTATCAGGCGGGCAACGACAAAGAATAGCTATTGCTCGGGCTATTTTAAAAGACCCAGCTATTTTGATTTTGGATGAAGCTACTAGTTCACTAGATGCTGAGTCGGAGCACCTAGTTCAGAGTGCTTTAGAAAACCTTATGGAGCACCGAACTACAATTATAATTGCACATCGATTAGCCACTATCCGTAAAGTAGACCGCATTTATATGCTAAAAGAAGGGCAAATTATTGAAAGGGGTACACACGAAGAGCTATATGAACTTGACCAGAGTTATCGCAGCCTTATCCAATTGCAGATGTTAGGCTGAAATAAAAACCCCCCATCTCTTTTCAGGGATGGGGGATTGATAAGAAAAAGGCGGCGAC
>CAKZPJ010000006.1 GCA_937138955.1 uncultured Flammeovirgaceae bacterium
CTTTGGCTTTCAGGGCAGCCTGCCCTCCCACCCCAAGTTACTCGACTGGCTGGCGGTTCGCTTTGTAGAGTCCGGCTGGGATATTAAAGCCATGCAGAAAATGATCGTAATGTCGGCTACCTATCGGCAATCCTCCAAAACACCGAAAGAGCTGCTGGAAAAAGATTATGATAATAAATTACTATCCCGGGGGCCTTCCGCCCGGCTTACCGCCGAAATGTTACGGGATAACGCGCTTCATGCTAGTGGCTTACTGGTTGATAAAATTGGTGGGGAAAGTGTAAAGCCCTATCAGCCCGAGGGGCTTTGGAAGATTAGCGGTGCACGCTATGTGCCAGATACCGGAGAGAAATTGTACCGTCGCAGCCTTTACACTTTGTGGAAACGCACGGTACCGCCACCATCAATGAATACTTTTGATGCTCCCACTCGCAGTTACTGCGAAGTGACTCGGCAAAAGACTAGCACTCCACTACAATCATTAGTATTGCTGAATGACCCGCAGTTTGTGGAAGCCAGTCGGGCCTTAGCCGCCAAAATAGTAACTACGGAAGAAGCTCACAAAGCCCGACTCACTAAGATATACCGATCATTAACTGCTAAACATCCAAGTGATAAGGAATTACAAGTACTAGATACCTTTTACAATAAGCAGCGAGCAGATTTCCAGAAAGTACCTGAGAAGATAGAAGGGTGGCTAGAAACCGGCGAGTTTGTGGTAGAACCATCTATTAATAAACAGGAATTAGCCGCTTACGCCGTAGTAGCCAGTACGGTTATGAACGCTGATGCTACCGTTATGAAACGATAGAACATGAATCATTTAGATAAAATATCCGATCATTTAAACCGAAGGGAGTTTCTTCGAAAATCGGGCATGGGACTGGGTGCCTTTGCTTTGGGAGCTATGCTCAACCCTAGTAGTGGCTTTTCAGCTTCTCCTCAGGTTTCTGACGGAATACTGGGTGCCCCACACTTCGCCCCCAAAGCCAAGCGGGTTATTTACCTGTTTCAAAGCGGCGGGCCATCGCAGTTTGAGACCTTCGACCATAAGCCCCTGCTGGAAAAGATGAACGGCGAGGAATTACCCGATAGTGTTCGTCAGGGGCAACGCCTCACCGGAATGAGTGCCGGACAGTCATCGCTTCCGCTGGCCGGTTCCCAATTTGCGTTCGATCGGTACGGTAACAGTGGCGCCCCGGTGAGCGAGCTAATGCCCCACACGGCGAAAGTGGTAGATGATCTATGTTTCATCCGATCAATACATACCGATGCGATAAACCACGATCCGGCCATTACTTTCTTTCAGACCGGATCACAACAGGCCGGACGGCCTAGTATTGGTTCTTGGCTGAGTTACGGTTTAGGTTCTGATAATGAAAACCTACCGGCTTTTATTGTGCTGGTTTCTAAGAATGCGGGCGGTCAACCATTGTATGCCCGACTGTGGGGTAATGCCTTTTTACCGTCAACGCATCAAGGAGTACAATTTCGCTCGGGGAAAGACCCAGTGCTGTTTCTCAACGATCCCAATGGATTTCATCACCAAGATCGGGCGCAAATGCTAGACTACTTGCATCAGCTAAACGAATTGCAGTACGAAGCCTACGGTGATCCCGAAATCCTCAATCGGATTGCCCAGTACGAAATGGCGTTCCGAATGCAAACTTCGGTACCTGAAGTAACCGATATGAGCGATGAACCCGACTGGGTATTTGATATGTACGGTCCCGATGCTAAGGACCCCGGCACCTACGCTGCCAATTGCTTACTAGCCCGAAGACTTATTGAGCGCGATGTAAAATTTGTGCAACTTTACCACCAAGGTTGGGATCAGCACGGAAACCTACCGGGTGGCATCAAAAATCAGTGTAAAAATACCGATCAGGCTTCTGCTGCTCTGGTGAAAGATCTAAAGCAGCGAGGATTATTGGAAGATACATTGGTGATTTGGGGCGGTGAATTTGGGCGAACCAATTACTCGCAGGGTAAACTCACCAAAGATAACTACGGACGCGACCATCACCCGCGTTGCTTTACCGTTTGGATGGCCGGAGGCGGAGTAAAATCCGGATTCAGCTACGGCGAAACCGATGATTTTGGCTACAATATCACTAAAGATCCAGTGCACGTCCACGACTTTCAGGCCACGCTACTGCACCTGATGGGTATTGATCACGAACGGCTCACCTTCAAGCACCAGGGCCGGCGATTCCGCCTTACTGATGTGCACGGACACGTGGTGAAAGATGTACTAGCCTAACTATATTCAGCGAACACCCCATGAGTCGGTAGACTCGCTAATTTTGTTGACATACAGAATCTCGGGAGTAAGCTCGGTACGATCAATCCCACTCACTTCTATCAGCACCTCGAAGTAGGGTGGAACGATATCAAATTCTTCTTTTAGTCGATCTTCTAACTGACTCAGCAGTGTTGGGTCAGTTAGCATTTTCAAGCTTTGGGAGGCTCCCGTATCCCACAGGCCACCGCACATAATCACGGTATTGTTGTTTGGGCCGGGAAACTTAGCAATAAATCCGTAGTCGGTGTGGAACGAGTCCGGGTCGCCAGATGGGGTAAACGTCTGAACCGATTGTAAGCTGTCCGCCTGAAGCTGGATGGTATTAAAAGATAATAGCGTGAATTTAGAGTTATCAAAGTAGTTATTGAATAGTCCGAACGTCTTGAGCATGCCAACCACCACAATATTATTATCCATTAAATCTTTACTGGTGAATTTAGTCATGTAGCGAATGCTGAAGTTTTGACGGTAAGAAGAGAATAGCTGGGTGAGGCTCTTGATCCATTCGGCACTATTTTTTACCAGAAATGAGTACGAAAGTGTACTCACCTCTCGAGTAGTATCTTTTATCTGGGCAACCATTTGTTCAAAACTTTCCAAAGAGTTCATCTTATAATTTCGAATAGTAAGATTCACGCCTTGTTGTTTATTGTACTCCGAGTAGATAAACAGATCACCCAACACCACGTAGTACGGAAGTTCGCTATTCAGAAAACCTTCCCATATGACTGACTCTGGAATTACTTGACGAGTATTCTCGCTAGTATAATTCATTCGCCACAGAAATAGGTTTAATAGTAGAGAAACTAGAATAACAGCGTACAGAATCCAGCGTACTTTAGTGGGATTTCTTTTCTTCTCAGATACCTCATCCTCGTTTTTCTTCTCCTTTTCTTCTAAAACCACTTCGTAGCTACCTTTAGGCACGGATAACTGCCAACCGTCTTGCTCACCCTGGTTCTGATAATACTTGTCAATCTTTTTCCGGAGGTTGAATACATAAACTCGCACTAAAGTGCTTTCACTGGGATCGAAGGACTGATCGCCAAATATCTTGGCTGCAATAGTGGTTTCCTTAGGCACTTCACCCAATAGGGTAGCTTCTACCAGAAAGTTTAGCAGGTTGGCGTAGGTTTCCGACCGGCCAAACGTAGGACTAGCAATAATCTTTTGAGCTGTTTCCCGAAATAAGGCTTCGTTGTGCATTATCAGTTAAAAGCGTAATAACCGTTAAATTATTAAAATAAGCGGATCATTAACAGTTAATAAAACGGTTTCTTAACCTACCAATCCAGTCAGTAGTTTAGTATATTAGCGTAGTTCCGTTCTCGGTCGAGTTGAAAAAACCTTATGCAACTACTTATACGTACGTACTTACCGTTTCTTAAAGTCTGTCTGATTAGCGCACTATTCATTCGCTGCGGGGCAGATAAGCCGACAGAAATACTAGCCGTGGAGAAGAAGTTACCCGAAATAATTGACTTCAATTTCCACGTTAAACCTATTCTTTCCGACCGCTGCTACGCCTGCCATGGGCCGGATAAAGAGAATCAGGAGGCTGATCTACGATTGGATCTTGCTGAAGAAGCCTACGCGGTTTTAGCATCTGACGAAGGACGAGCGATTGTACCAGGAAAACTTAGTAAGAGCGAAGTATACCACCGAATTATTTCTGATGACCCCGAGCAAATGATGCCTCCTCCCGAGTCTCACCTGAAACTTACGGTGGAAGAAAAAGCTATTCTCACCAAGTGGATAGAGCAAGGCGCCGAGTATAAACCCCATTGGGCTTTTATTAAACCGGAAAAAGCCGAGCTACCCGTTGCCCAAGATGAGGCATGGCCAATCTCACCCGTTGATAACTTTGTGTTGGCACGATTAGAACGCGAAGGTTTAGCCCCTGCCCCGGAAGCGGAAAAAGAAACCCTCATCCGGCGACTGAGCTTTGATTTGACTGGACTCCCTCCTACCCTAGAAGAAGTTGACCAGTTTTTGACCGACGATGCGCCGGATGCTTACGAGAAATTGGTTGATCGGCTACTGCAATCTCCCGCCTACGGGGAGCGCATGGCGGCTAATTGGATGGACGTGGCTCGCTACGCTGATAGCGACGGTTATTTAGACGATAAGCACCGCAACTTCTCCCCCTGGCGCGACTGGGTGATTAAAGCATTCAACGAAAATATGCCCTACGATCAATTTGCTACTTGGCAACTAGCCGGTGATTTGATTCCCAACCCTACCCAAGAAAGCATATTAGCAACCGCTTTTAACCGACTGCATAAAAAGAATTCAGAAGCGGGAATTGTGTTTGAAGAATACCGACAAGAATACGTAGCCGATCGAGTAGCTACCGTAGGGCAGGCATTTATGGGATTATCGTTGGAGTGCGCTCGCTGCCACGATCATAAGTACGATCCAATAAGCCAAGAGGATTTTTACAAAGTATCGGGCCTCTTTAATAGTACCCGCGAAATCGGTACTCCGGTGTACGGTCCCGACCAAACGCCCGGCCCGTCGCTACTGCTTTCCAGTGAAGATGAGGAAAATATCATTCAGTTCGTCAGTCAAAAGATTGATAACCTAGACACGAAGCTGGATCAGCGAAAAACTTCTCCCGGAAAATCGTACGAAAGCTGGAATGCTAATAATCCGCTCACTGAATCCAGCCTGCGCCGACAGATTGACCAGGATTTGGTAGCGCACTATCCGTTCGATAAGGTTACTAACGCCTCTACCTCGCCCAACGTAATTGATAGCCGCAAACCCGCTCAGTTAAAGGAACCCGTTATCAAAGAAGGAAAGAAGGGTAATGCGTTCTTCGTTAGCGATTATAACTCAATGACATTAGGAGAAAAGGTGGGCTGGTACGAGCGCACCGAACCTTTCTCGGTTTCGCTGTGGCTTTACCCGGATACGGTGTATCAAGAAGTTGGAGTATTTTATCACTGCGAAGATTTGCGACTAGGTTACAAGGGTTACTCCCTCCACCTAGCTGATAATCACTTACAGTTCATTATGGCGCACTCCTGGCCGTATAACAGCCTACAACTTACTACGCAAGACGCGCTGCCTACCAAAGAATGGTCATTAGTAACGATTACCTACGATGGGTCTAGTCAAGCCGAGGGAGTTAGCCTGTATGTGAACGGTCAGCCAGCTTCGGTCAATATCGATCAGGACAATCTGTACAAAGGCATTCTGTTCGAGGAAAATATTCATACCTATGGTTTTAAAGGATTTACTCTGGGCCAACGGCAGCATATTATTCCGTTTAAAGACGGCGGCATCGATGAAATCAAAATCTATGACCGGGCTCTTACCGGACTGGAGGTACTGTATTCACACAGTCCGGCAGATGCGCTGGCGGTTATTAAGAATGATAATTCGGATGAGCGGGCGTCGCTACTAAAGGAGCACTATTGGATGCAGGCCGATGCTTCCGCCCAAACCATTCGGGATAGTTTGCACCATCAGCGGGTAAAAATGAATACCCTGATGAATGAGATTCCCGAGATTATGGTAATGGGAGATTTAGAAGAACCTCGACCTACGTACATATTAGACCGAGGACTGTACGATTCCCCATCAAGGGAAGTGCAACCAGGCGTACCAGAAGCGGTCTTATCTTTTGATGAATTTCCCAAAAATCGATTAGGACTTACCCAATGGATGTTTGATGATGAAAATCCCATCACCGCTCGGGTGTTTGTAAACCGTATCTGGCAGATGCACTTCGGGCAGGGTTTGGTAGAGACATCCGAAGACTTTGGTAATCAGGGTGCTCTACCCAGTCATCCAGAGTTGTTGGATTGGCTCGCGGTTACTTTCGTAGAATCGGATTGGGATATAAAAGCTTTGCACAAACTTATTGTGATGTCGGCTACCTATCGCCAGAGTTCGGTGATCACTCCCGAACTAGCCGAACAAGACCCCAATAATGTTCTATTGGCCCGAGGGCCCCGGTTCCGGCTTCCGGCCGAGATGATTCGCGATAATGCGTTAGCTATCAGTGGTCTTTTGGTAGATGCCGTAGGCGGAGCCAGTGTATATCCCTATCAACCCGCCGGGCTGTGGGATGAGTTGAGCAACAAAGGCTGGCGGTATCAGTACTTACAAGAACCGGGTGACGGGCTGTACCGGCGCAGCTTATACACCATCTGGAAAAGAACCTCCCCTCCCCCGTCGATGCTGATTTTTGATGCATCGGATCGAAGCGTGTGCACTGTGCGCCGACGAACTACCAGCACTCCGCTACAAGCACTGGTACTTTTAAATGACCCTCAATTTCTAGAGGCGGCTCGCGCTCTAGCGGAGCGACTGATGCAAGAAGGTCAGCAAAATGTAGATCAACAACTGGAAAGAGCATTCCGCCTGATTACTGGACGAACTCCTGACGAACAGGAAATGAGTATGCTCACCGAATTTTATCAGAAAGAAGTTAAACGCTTTGAAAATAGACCGGAAGATGCTACCGCTTACTTAGCTATCGGAGAGTCGGCATGGGATCCATCCTTACCTACGGCTCAAGTGGCCGCACTAGCCACCGTTTCCAACGCGATTATGAATACGAACGAAGCATATACCCGACAATAAGATTATGGAAGAGATAAAGAAGCTACAAACACAACACTCCCGACGAGACTTTCTAAAACAAAGTAGTTTGGGTTTTGGAGCGTTAGCGCTGGGTAACCTATTAAATCCGGCCGGAGCATTAGCTCAATCACCTTCCGGCGATGGTATTATTCCTGGCCCGCACTTTCCGGCCAAGGCTAAGCGAGTGATTTACCTTTTCCAAAGTGGTGGCCCCTCTCAAATAGAAACCTTCGATTATAAACCGGCACTAGCCAAATGGCATGGCGAGGAGATTCCTGATTCAGTAAGGGGTACCCAACGTAATTCAGGGATGGTTACCGGACAATCCACTTTCCCGCTAGTTAAATCCATTTATGATTTTAAGCAGTACGGTCAGTCAGGGGCTTGGGTGAGTGAGTTGTTTCCGTATACTGCTCAGGTAGTAGATGATATGTGCATTATCAAATCAATGTACACGGATGCCATCAATCACGAACCAGCGGTAATGTTTATGCAAACGGGCTCTCAGCTGAGTGGGCGACCTAGCATTGGCTCTTGGCTCAGTTACGGTTTGGGTTCGGATAATGAGAATTTGCCGCACTTTATTGTGCTTATTTCGAAGGGCGGCGGTGCCCAACCGTTAAGTTCAGCGGCCTGGGGTAATGGCTTTCTAGCTTCCCACCACCAGGGAGTGCAGTTTCGGTCGGGTAAAGACCCAGTACTCTATCTTAACAATCCCTACGGAGTGCATAAAGAAGATCGGCGGCGGGCGTTGGACTATATCAAAGAAATGAATGAGCATCAGTACGGCATCTGGGGCGATCCTGAGATTCACTCTAAAATCACTCAGTACGAAATGGCGTACCGAATGCAAACCTCAGTACCCGAAGCGGTAGAGGTGGACAATGAACCCGATCACGTGTACGAACTCTACGGCGAAGATGCGCGCAAACCCGGAACCTACGCCGCCAACTGTTTGCTGGCTCGTCGTTTAGCCGAACGGGATGTAAAGTTCATCCAGCTTTACCACATGGGATGGGATCAGCATGGGGGACTTCCGGCAGGTATTAAACGGCAAGCCCTCAGTACCGATCAAGCCACAGCCGGACTACTTAAAGATTTAAAGCAACGAGGATTGTTAGAGGACACCTTAGTGGTGTGGGGCGGAGAGTTTGGTCGCACCAGTTTCTCTCAAGGTCGTTTGACTAAGGATAATTACGGACGCGATCACCATCCGGGCTGCTTCACGATGTGGATGGCCGGGGCTGGGGTAAAACCGGGTATGGTGTACGGAGAAACTGATGATTTTAGCTACAATGTTGCTAGCAATGGAGTACACGTACACGACTTTCAGGCTACGTTGCTACATCTGCTAGGGGTGAATCACGAGCAGCTTACCTTCAAACACCAGGGTCGCCGTTATCGCCTCACCGATGTGCATGGTCATGTAGTTAAAGATATTTTAACATAATAGACATTATCACGAATGAATTTTTATGAAACTTCTAATTAGTGTTAATCCCCCTTCGCCAAGGGGGAAATAAGTGGGTAAAATTCAGCCATACAAAACCATTCGTGATAACCACTAATGAGTAACGAATAATGAACAATGATTAATGGCTTGTATACTAAACCTTTTACTCATTCATCATTAGTCACTAATCATCAATCATTATGAAGCTTGCGCGAAGAAAATTTCTGAAAACGACTGCCAAAATATCAAGTGCTGCTCTGTTCACCCCCGCTCCGTTTCATATTTTGAATCGCAGGGCGAAGCTAGACGAAGAGATTATTGGTCACGGTGATTTTAAGTACCGATTGGAACGAGAGTGGGGTAATCTTAATCCGAAAACCTATCCGGTTAATAATTGCCACGAGATGGTCATGGATCAGCAAGGTAGGTTGGTTATGCTGACGGATCACCCCAAGAACAACGTACTGATCTACGACAAGTCAGGTAAGTTATTAGAAAGCTGGACACTGAATTTTAAAGGTGCCCACGGCTTATCCATTCACAATGAAGGCGGAGAAGATTACCTGTATATCACCGATCTTAGTACCGAAAAAGTGGTCAAAACTACCATAGATGGTGAAGTTATTCTAACCATTGGTCATCCGGCAACTGCTGGCGCGTACGGTGAACACGATAAATTCAAACCCACCGAAACCACCGTTGGTCCTAACGGAGATATTTACGTAGCCGATGGTTACGGCTCTCAGTTTATGTTACAGTACGATAGTCAAGGTAAGTTTATCCAAAAGTTCGGTGGGGATAGTTTTTTAAGTCCAGAAAAATTCAAACAGGCCCACGGAGTTACTTTAGACACCCGCAACCCCGGTAATCCAACTCTGCTTTGTACGGCTCGTATCAAAAATTCCTTCAAACGATTCAGTTTAGACGGTCAGTATCTGGAAGAATACTATCTGCCGGGGGCTTACGTAAGTAGGGCAGTAATTGATGGGGAGAATGTATACTCCGGCGTTTGCTTTTCTATGCCCGAAGGCAACTACAACATGGCGCTGAATACTGGCTTTATTACTATTCTGGATAAAAACAATCAGATGGTTTCTAATCCGGGAGGGACTAAACCGAAGTACAAAAACGGCCAGCCCCAGTTAGTTGGTCAGAAGCAACCCATCTTTAAGCACTGCCACGATGTATGCGTAGACGAAGATAAAAATCTGTATGTTTGCCAGTGGAATGCCGGGCAAATCTATCCCTACAAACTACATCGGGTGTAGCTCTGCATCATCATAATATTGCTACTATGACCACCACGCAAGACCTATCAAAAACTCACCAACCTATTTCTAAGCTATTCAATCAACCTCAGACTCCCGAAGAGTGGGAACAATATCGGCTTAGCGACGAGCAAATAGCTTTCTTTCAGGAGAACGGCTATTTACCTAACGTTAAATTATTAGAAGAATGGCAGGTTGACCAACTGCGGGATGAGCTAGAAGACCTTACCGATCCTAATCACCCCGGTCATTCATTATTCTACGAGTTTCATTCTAACGAATCGACCGATCCTAACGCTACTCTATTTCACTCGCTGGGGCACTGGCGGATCAAGCCGGGTTTTCACGATATTCTATGGAATCCCGCCTTCGTGATGGCGGCTAGCCAGTTATTGGGCAATGAATCGGTTCGGTTCTGGCACGATCAACTCTTTTGTAAACCAGCCCGGCACGGCGGAGTAGTGGCATGGCACCAGGATTATTCGTACTGGATCCGTACCGTTCCTATGCAGCATCTCACTTGCTGGGTAGGGCTAGATAATGCTTCTACTGAAAATGGTTGCCTGCACTACGTGCCCGGTAGCCATCGTTGGGGATTGCTGGATAAGCCCGAACTAGCCGGAGATATGGAAGGTTTGATGGATTATCTCACGGAAGAACAAAAGGCTGAATTCAAGCCCGTTCCGGTAGAAATGAAGCGGGGTTATGGCTCATTTCATCATCCGCTGACGGTACACGGTTCCTACGCTAATCACTCCGAACAATCCCGTCGGGCTTTCGTACTCAACGTATTTGCCAATGGCACCCAGTCTGATTCTAATGATGAATTACTGGCGGGTGTTCCTCCGGTGAAAAAAGGAGAAAAGATGGAGGGGCAGTTTTTTCCTTTGCTCCTTCAGCGTTGATATTAAACAACTCCGATTCTTTGCGAGTGATCAATAGCCTCCTGGCTGCCCCGGCAGTAACAGGTTTCCACGTTTAAATCCTGAATATTACGAAGAACTTTCTCTACCTTCTTCTTAGGTCGACGACCCGTTTGGCGGATGTATATAGCTTTAACATTTAGTGGAAAATGCTTACTTACCCGCTCGTACAGGTAGGGATCGTGCTGAGAATCATCACCCAGCAGTACGTAGTCCAGATGAGGATAAAAGGTGATAATATCTTTTATTTTGATGTACTTATGATCGTGGTTACCTCGGCCAGTCATCAGAAAATCAGCGAGGCCAGTCTTAATGTCCTTTAGCTTAATGATAGCTTTAGGCAGTTGGTGAATCTCAGTAAAGCGGGTGATGAAAGAATATAAATTCCATTCACTACTGGATACGTAAAAAAATGCGTTAGAAGCTTCGTTGCTATCCTGTCCGGCTCGGCTCAGTGCTTGGTAGTGATCTACCACATCATCAAAAATCTTCCGTCGGTTCACGTTACGAAACAGCATAACGTACAATTTCCTAAATACTCGGTTACTGTGCGAAACCAAGAAGGTATCGTCGATATCAGAGATAATGCCCAACTGACCGGGGTACGGTTTTAGTAACTCGCCAGATTCTTCTAACTGCTGCCCGTCTACTTGGCAACGAACTTTAAATGTATGCCAGCCACTAGATAGCGATTCGCGCTGAGGAAGGTTAAACCGAAAATATCCATCTTCAGTAGTTTTAGAGGAAACCTCCCAACCATTAAGCGAAAA
Organism: uncultured Flammeovirgaceae bacterium; assembly: GCA_937138955.1. GTDB lineage: Bacteria > Bacteroidota > Bacteroidia > Cytophagales > Cyclobacteriaceae > Tunicatimonas. The sequence goes on from CAKZPJ010000006.1 coordinate 11,316, forward strand.
TATAACTTTTGTATTGCTTATGGGTTTAATTCGGAACATACGGATAACCGCCCAAGCATGGCTCAACCTCCCGTTTTCTATGGTAGAATCCGAAGGTATATACGAACGAAAAATATGACCAAAGATGATAACTTCCTGGTCGTTAGCATATCCCCGGTATAACTTTAAATTTATTTTTTTCAACTTTTACTAATCGTTAGATTTACATTTTTTCTCGTATCATGGAACAACCAAGCAACATCTTATTCGTCGTTAATCCTATTTCTGGCGATACCAATAAAGAAGAAATCGTTCAAAAAGTAAAGAGCCAGATAGCCCAGCGCAACCTGGAACTTAGAACCTACCATACCACTGGCGATCATGACTTAGAGAAGATTACCGAACTTCTTAACTCCTTTAAGGCTCATCGGGTTTTAGTGGCAGGAGGCGACGGTACTATCAAATTATTGGCCGAAACCTTGCGCGATCAAGATACTCCCCTGGGAATCTTACCTACCGGGTCAGCCAATGGACTAGCTTATAATTTGGGGATTAGTGAAGAAATTGATAAGGCTATTGATACTGCTCTGGGAAACCGTTTACGTGAGATTGATGTGATCTGCGTTAATAACGACTTATGCTTACACATGAGCGATTTAGGATTAAATGCTGAACTGGTAAAAAACTACGAGTCGGGCCAGCTTCGAGGGAAAATAGGCTACGCCCTTCAGTCTATTCCTACACTTATACAAAGCGATATGCCTTTTTCGTTTGAGATAACTACTGATGAAGGAACAATACACCGAGAAGGCATTTTGTTAGCATTAGCCAATGCTGAGCACTATGGTACCGGTGCCCGAGTTAATCCTGAGGGGAAAATGGACGATGGTAAATTTGAAGTTTTAGTTTTTAAGAAGTTCAACGTAATTGATATTGCCCAAACCCTCCGCCAGGAAGCCGAGCTTGACAGTGATTTTATGGAATTTATCGCTACCACCCAGGTTAAGGTTCGTTGCAAACAGACTGTTCCTTTTCAGGTAGACGGAGAATACTACGGTGAAATAGATGAATTGAAAGCGCATATTTTACCGAGCCATTTGCAAGTAGCCGTCTGAAGGTAGCACCGAATGAATAGTAATCAGTAGTAGATTACTACTTATGTGTATAGAAGATGTAGAATAGAAATACAACCCAGTAACTGAGCATCATACCGATTACTATTAAATAATAAAAGATACTTCTAAAACAGTAACAATACATGGCGAATAACACATTATTCTCTTGGGAGAGCTTTTATAAAGCTCCTATTGTGGGGATTATCCGAGGCTTACCGATGGAAACCGTTAGGCCTATTACCCAGGCTTATCAAAGTGCCGGACTGTACACTTTAGAAATTACCATGAACACGCCCGATGCAGCCAAAATGATCTCGGTACTTAGGGAAGAGTTTCCCAATATGAATATCGGAGCCGGAACGGTATGTACGACTGATGATCTTACTATTGCCCTGGGCGCAGGGGCACAGTTTGTGGTAACTCCAGTGCTGGTGGAAGAAATAGTTAAGCATTCGGTGGCTCAGCAAGTACCGATTTTTCCTGGAGCTTATTCTCCCACGGAAATTTACCAGGCGTGGATCTGGGGTGCTTCAGCCGTGAAAATATTTCCGGCTACTCAGTTGGGAGTACAATTTGTAAAAGACATTTTAGCTCCGCTCAATGAAATTAAGCTATTACCTACGGGAGGTGTATCGCGTGAGAACATTCGCGCCTTCTTTGCGGCAGGAGCAATTGGGGTAGGGATGGGAAGTTCTTTACTTGATAAGCAACTTATTAAAGAAAGTAATTTTGTAGGCTTGGAAAAGCACTTCGTAGAGATGAAAAGCGAGATACAGGATCTTATCTCCATATAAGCCGCTTATCTTATACATTCTACACCCGAAAGCAAGTGAAAGGGAAGTCTAATTTTTTTATTCTCACTTGTGAGACTTCTTCACAAAAATCAAACAATAAGCTTGAATTGGGTTATTGGTGCCAATGCCTGGTATAGCGATGCAGAAGAAGTATCAGTAGGACTTATCAGTAAAGCATTCTTATTGTAATCTACCATAACCGGTAACATATGTGTCGATTGATGGTCAACCCGATAAACTGCTAAGTGAGCAAAGTGCAGTTTTAAGTATTCTATCCATAACCTTTCTTCTTGGGCGGGTACGTAACTGTTTGGAGGACGAGCAATGAGTAACGTAGTTGGAGTAGCTAGGCAAAGCCTAGGAAGTAAGCAAGCCATTTGTTTAATCTGCTGACAGGTATTAAGCGCGCCATCGTCCACTAGAATTACTTGATCTACCCGTTCTTCTCCAACTGGAGCTACTAAAATAGGGCAAGAAACTAAAGGTGAACTAGCTGATTCTTTAACATCATGTTGGTCGCAAAGCTGCTGATAGTAAGAATCTTCTATTACCAGAATGTCCGAAAACTGCGCTTCTCTCTGAATATCCCGAAGCGTGGCTTCGTAGCTTCGGGTAAAGCTTTTTGAATTTGGCAGGCGGTTAATAGCCGAACGGACGCGCTTTTTCGGAGGACTAATAACCGCAGTAGTTGATAACTCTTCCGATAGTGAGGGATTTGCCTTCAGTCGTAAATTGACCAATATGTTATCACTTGAGTTAAAATAGTGAGAGGTCAAACTTAGTAAAGGGTCAGTACCTTCAGCCTGGTTTCGGCACAGCAGAATTCTTTTCCGGTTCATAACAAACGAAATTAATCTTCTGCCAAAGTACCGAGAATATAACTAGAGAAAAATGACAAAAGTCAGAACAATACTCAGCTTTCACAAAAATTTACAGCTTAGTACAAATTAGCCGTTCGTACCAATCCTTGAGGGTCTTCAACCCGAATCTTACGCCCTTGCGTAGAAATCAAGCTATCATTCTTAAATTCGTGTAATAAGCGAATCAGTGTTTCAGTGGCAGTACCTACCATATTAGCCAAGTCATCGCGGGTAAGGTTGATCTCAATCGGGCCCTCATCTTGAGCATCCATTCCGTACGTGTCTTTGAGTTTGAGCAGAGTGATAGCCAAACGTTCTCGCACGGTGCGTTGTGCCTGGTTAGTAAGACTTTCGGTCATCAGACCTAGTTCATGACATACCTGCTTCATAATCTGCTGATTAAAATCGGATGATTCTTGCAGCGTTTGTAAAAAGGTAGACTTAGGTAGAAAGCAGATAGTACAATCTTCCAACGTTTCGGCTGATACTTGGTACGTTTCTTCGGCTAGTAACGCCTTGTAACCCAGCAAACCACCATCGTGAGCAATATGAGTAATTTGTTCTTTACCATCGTAGCCAAGTTTATAAACCTTTACTTTGCCCCGATTAATACAAAATACTCCCAGCGGACGCGTGCCCTCATGAAACAGTATTTGCCCCTTTTTGTACATCGTACACGACTTATTCTCAGAGATAGTAGTGAGTTGGTGATTGCACAATGTACCGAATAAGGATTTGCCTCGAGAGCGACAGGCATCGCAGGCGATAGAAGGATGACGAGCACTATTTTTCATGGTTAGTAGTGTTGGTTTATACTATATCTAACGAAATAGAATATAGCAAAGTTGACGAAAAACATCTACAAAAGCTGATATAAATCAGGTTTTGGTATGATACTCATCACACAGCGAGTGGCGATTCTTATGCAATTTCGCCTAATATAAGCAACTTAATAAATGGCAGAGACAATAATTGTGGCATCCCCAATCTGTTTTCACTGCGGAGAGGATTGTGCCGACGAAGTTGTTGTGCAAGATGATAAGAACTTTTGCTGCCGAGGTTGTCAGACAGTTCATGATATTCTTCATAACAGTGGGTTAGACACCTACTATACTTTAGAAAACACCCCCGGGTCTTCGCAAAAGCAGTCAGCGATGTCTACCCAGTGGGCTTCTTTGGATCTGCCGGAAGTGCAAACTTCGCTGCTTGATTTTCAGGAAGGAGAAATTAGTCGAGTGACGTTATTTCTACCAGCAATTCACTGTAGTGCCTGTATCTGGTTACTGGAACGGTTGCCTCAACTTAACACTCATATTATACAGGCCAGAGTACACTTTTTGAAGAAAAAGGTAAGCATCACCTTTCGCCACGAGGCCTTGTCATTACGCTCATTAGTAGAGTTGCTTCAATCAGTGGGTTATACTCCAGATATTTCGTTATCGACTTCCACTGAGAAAAACACACACAAAACAGGCAAACGTAGCAGTCTGATTCTAAAAATTGGAATTGCCGGATTTTGCTTCGGCAATGTGATGCTACTAAGCTTACCCGACTATCTGGATGCGGATTTTTCGCTTAGTCCTACTTATCGCGCGCTCTTTAGCTATCTTACGCTCTTATTATCCTTACCCGTTTTTTTCTTTTCGGCATCTTCCTATTTTTCGGGAGCAGTTAAAGGACTACGCCATCGGATGCTAACCCTAGATGTGCCGATTGTACTGGGACTACTTACTCTTTTCGGGCGAAGTGGCTACGAAGTTATCACTCAGACTGGAACTGGCTATTTCGATTCGCTTACCGGACTGGTGTTCTTTCTACTCATCGGAAGATGGTACCAGAACAAAACCTACCAAGCTCTTTCCTACGACCGCGACTACGCTTCTTATTTTCCTATTGCCGTCACTCGCTTGGTTAATAAACAAGAGGTAACTACTCCACTTAAAGACATTCAGGTAGGTGACCAATTACTAATCCGCCACCAAGAACTGATCCCAGCGGATGCTATTTTGCTTCGCGGGGAGGCTCGCGTTGATTATAGTTTCGTAACAGGTGAATCTGAGCCCGTTGAAAAAGAGAGTGGTGATTATCTGTACGCCGGAGGAAGGCAGCAGGGTGGCCCGTTAACTATTGAGCTACGCAAACCCGTTACAAATAGCTACCTAACCGATCTGTGGAACCAAGATGTGTTTACCCAACCAATGAACGCCAGCCTAAGTCCATTGGCGAATCAGGTAGCTCAGTATTTTACGTGGGTAATTTTAGCGATTAGTGTAGCCACCGCAATTTACTGGTACTTTTACGATAGCAGCATGATGATGAATGCGGTTACCTCGGTACTCATTGTAGCCTGTCCGTGCGCCTTGGCTCTATCTATTCCCTTTACTTTCGGACACGCTCAGCGTTTATTAGGTAAGCGAGGGTTATATTTAAAAAATACTGAGACATTAGAGAAATTAGCCGGTATCGATCATATCGTCTTCGATAAAACCGGAACAATTACGCAAGCTCAACCATCAAAAATACCGTTTGTAGGCGAACCACTCAGCTCCCAAGAGCAATCATGGATTCGTACTATTGCGCGTACTTCCACTCATCCGCTCAGTCAAGCGGTCTACCGCAGTTTGCCCGATCATCTGCCCCTACTGCCTCTCACCCACTTTCAAGAACAAGCTGGGCAGGGAATAATCGCTAAGGTAGCTGACGTAGAAATACGACTGGGTTCGGCTTCCTGGGTGAATCATTCATCAGAAGCAGATACCAATACAACCAAAGTGTACATTCGCATTGGTGACCAAGTACGCGGATATTATCGCTTCGCCAATCACTACCGACCGGGTTTCACTGCCCTGATGGAGCAACTTCAACAGAAGTACCCTACCCACTTACTATCTGGTGACCAAGACCGAGAACGAACTAATCTGGCCCCTTATTTTCAGGAACTACACTTTCAGCAGTCGCCGATGGATAAACTGGAGTATTTGAAAACACTGGAAGAGAACGGAAGTCACGCACTTATGGTTGGTGATGGTTTGAATGATGCCGGTGCCCTAAAACAAAGTCACGTAGGCATTGCAGTAGCCGACAATGTGTATCAATTTTCTCCGGCTTGTGATGCAATTCTGGATGCTAATCAGTTACCGAACCTCAGTCGCTTTTTGCGCTTTTCTCAGGTTAGTCTGCGTATTGTAAAATGGGCTTTTGTACTGTCTTTTCTTTATAATATGGTCGGGCTATCATTCGCAGTAAGTGGATTATTAACTCCTTTGATTGCCGGCATTTTAATGCCGCTTAGCTCGGTGACCGTAGTTGGCTTCATTACATTGGCCGTAAATGGGTGGGGAAAGGTCATGTTACGCCAATAGCTTTCCGTGTTCGCTAGATCAGCGACTGTTTTTCTGGAATAGTAAAAAGTTATACCACTATGAAAGCAGTTATTATTACGCTCAGTTTTTTGATATTTAGTTCGACCGTTCAGGCGCAAGTCGAAAAACGAATTATTCGAAACGACCATGTGTGGATATCG
>CAKZPJ010000007.1 GCA_937138955.1 uncultured Flammeovirgaceae bacterium
TTGGCAGAGAAGCTGGAAATCCTAACCAGTTCGGAGAATATAGGTATCGTTGAAGGTTGCAGAATTGCCAGAAAAATTAGCCCAATCGCAATTACTCCGGTTTAAATAAAATCAGTGATGGATATCGGCCACAGCCCGCCAATGTAGATAGATCAGTACCACAGCAATGCCAATCCAGATATCATCCAACGTGGGAATATAGGTAACCGCCTGAAATAAAATGCCTAGAGCTACCAACTGTGCGGTAATCCATCCAAAGTAAAAGGGGACCATACAAAGGCTAGATAAAAGTTCTACTCTCGGCTCGAACCGGTTGCGGTAGAAATCACTGAAGGTAAGAATATTCATTTGGTACAAGGGGAGAGCAACCAATAGCCCTACCAGAACCAAATAACAGGTCGCTCCGGACGGGTCTTCAATTACTCCCAATAAACCATGTTCAGCGAATTCAGAGGAAGCTCACAGTACGGTTTCGGAGCCAAACCATGTAGCAAATAGAGCCGAGGAAGACAGTACCAACGGAAGTTTTCTTCCTGCTAGCACTTTGTCACGACTGCTTTTTATCCATCGGGAGGAAAAAACTCCGATTAGAATAGTAATTAGTAACTAGAATATGATGAATACCAGCAATAATATCCTATAGCTGAGTTAAGGATGCAAAAGTAAGAAAAGTTTACCGTGCAGCTTATCTAAATTTTTATTCATGTCTAGATAATAAGCACTCTATTATTTTAATCCTGGTACTACGATAGAACTCTTAGAATCCAAAAGTATCAAGACAAAATCACTGCCTCTTCCCCTCGCCCAGGGTGTAAACGTAGGAGCATCTGATGAGCTGTATTTATCAATAAGAATAGATTCTCCCGACCTAGGATTATACCAATAACTCGCAACCTGTTTAGATGACATTCTCGATAAATCGAGTTGTATAGGTCGCCCCTGCGGAGTATAGGCAATGAGAAAATCTTTCTCTTTTCCAATTGCTGCCACAATGTGTTTTTGGTCTTCGGGATTATCGTTCAAGATCAAACCCTGATCATTTGCCATTTCTTGCCAGGGAAATACAGTTAATAAATTTTTGAGATACTGCATTTGGCGCGATCCGGGCAACTGTAAACTTTCTTGCCAACCGGTTCGGGCAAATACGATAGGTTCTCGACTCATCTCATACATTTGCCAAATATCATTACAGCCGTAGGTGTATCCGGCAGCTCCAGAGAGCATAGTCCAGTAGGCCGTAGCCCGAACATCTGCATCGTCTAGCCAGACATGTTCACCGGGTTCCCAAAACCGTTCGGGAATATTTTCGTAGCGAGGCTCTCCGTTAACTACTGGGCGAATTGGCTGCACCTTTCGGCTTGCTCGAATAAATTCATACTCCTTGGTTCGTCGGTCGTGCCCACTCTGAAACATATCAAAGTCAAGCCAGTCTTCATTAAAAGTATCCGTAGCTTTCTTTGCTCCTGCGGGATGAAAAGTAATCAGCTTTCCTTGACCATTCTTTTGGAGCCCTTTGGCCATCGATATAATAATATTACGTTGAGTTTTATCTGTTGGGGTTCTATCTCCACCTACTACCCAAATAATATGACTCCGGTCGGCGTAACGCTGAGATAATAATTCACCGTAAGTCTGAGCATTAGCAGGAGTAAAAATTAATGGGCCTGAACCGCCTCTCAATTGAAATTTATCACCCCAAGCCGGAAGCAGTACGACATAAAGCCCTAATTCTTCTGCTTTATTTAAAAAGTAATCCACGTGGGAAAAATATGCTTCGTTCAGTTTTGTCGGATCATTGTCAATAAGTGGTTTATCACCGTAGGCGTTAGGCGTGTTTATGCCATCCAGCTCAGCTAAAATGACAGTTTGAATGATAGTGAACCCTTTTTCAGCCCTATCAGCAAGGTACAGATCAATCTCTTCTCTATTTAGGCGATGGATTAGCTCCCAGGCAGTATCACCAAGCCAGAAAAATGGATCGTCGTTCTGAGTAACTAAGTAGCGCTGGTTATCGCTTATCTTGAGTTGAGGAAGTTGCTGTCCGTTACTTAATCGAGAAACCAATAAGAAAAATAATAATAGCGAATGAACCTTCATACAACCTTTTCTTCTATTATACTCTCTTCTCAAATTTTGAGAATTGATTGTAAATGCGGGTCATTTCCGTTACTAGTTCTAGCCCTTCCATAGGAGGGGCTTGTTCAATAATTATGTAGCCGGAGTAATTTTTATCAATCAGTGCTTGAACAATATCTTCACCTTTGGTTATTCCTTCCCCGTAGGGAACACTTTTATATGTACCGAAGGCAACTACATCCTTAAGGTCAATATGATTGATTTTATCGTGAAAGTGTTCAATTACATCAAAATTGCTTACGCTGGCTCCGTCAAAATGCCCCATGTCTAAGCACATTCCCACGTGAGAAGAATCAACCTCAGCGAAGATTTTCTCGTAGTCTTCTATATTTTCAATGTTGTTGTTCGCATGGTTCTCTACTGCAATCAATATGTCCATTTCTTCCGCCGCGGGAGCGAGTTCTTTAAGCACTTCAATCACTGTATCTAGACCGCCTTGCTCACCACGCCGTGCCCCAGTAAATTTTACCCGACGGCAACCCAGTTCACGAGTTTTTTCCATTAACCACAGCTTATGAGAGGTGTCTTTCGCTGCATTACCGCCGAATGAGCTTCCCTGAAGTGAAATCGGCTTCAATCCGTTCAAATAGCAACGTTCTCGAATACTATCAATACCGGCTGGACTCAAAGCACGAGGATGCCACACATTAAACTCTACGTTTCGGATGGGAGTTTGTGGGATGATTTCAAAAGCCGGTTCAAAAAACTCGTCTCCAAAACCATCCAGGCAAATAGTAGCAATCGCCAATTCTACCCCTAATTTCTCTTGAGAGACCGGCTTCTGATTCGTATGAGTAGTACTAAGGCCTACGCCCGCTAGCAGGGCGGAGCTTTTAACAAAATCGCGACGATTGAGGTTAGTAAACATATTATTTCAGTGAGGTTAAGTAGGCTATAAGATCATTGAATTCGGAACGAGTCATGGTATTTTCTAGCCCATCGGGCATTAGCGATGAAGTAACTGGACCGTAGCTTTGGGGCTGCTCGTAGGTAACAAATTCTCCGCTAATAGCCATAAGTTCTACACTATTAGAGCCTACATCAATCTGACGTCCCAAATGCTTCGTCCCCAGATTATCGGTTACGAACCAACCTTGCCACTCGGGAGCAATTTCGGCGGAGGGTTCCAGAATAGCTAAGGCTAACTGATAAGCTGATTTACTATTACCGATATTGGATAGATCCGGACCATAGTCGCTGCCCCAACCATCTACTTGATGGCATCTTTGGCACTGCGCGGTTACCGATTTAAACACTAACTTACCCCGAACCGGGTTGCCGCTTTCGTTTACAGCTTCCTGCCACTGCTCATCGGACGTGGGGCGATCAGTACTTGAGTCGCCGGATCGGCACAGTTGCCAGCGGGTTTTAGCGGCCGGATTAGTAGAAACAAACTGGGCTACGGCTTCTTCAGTACTTTCTTCCTGACAGCGGCATAGGTAAGCCACTGCAGTTTCGGTTAGCACGGAATTATCTTCAGATAATAACTCTGATACTTCATTACAAAACGTACCCGATTGATACGACAGTGCTACTAATGCTTCGCCTCGAACGCCTGGGTCAGCTTGGGGGTTTAGTGCTAAATTTAGTATTGCATCAGCGGCCAAATCACTTCTAACTATTCGTATTGTCTGCAAAATAGACGACTGCATTCGGGGCGAAGCCGTCGGTAGTGATTCCAGCAAGAATGGTTGAATAGCTCGGCTATCTTTGATATAAGCTAGAGCGATTGATCTAACTTCTTCGTCGGCCTTGCTGTCTTTAACTAAAGATGATAAATAGGAGGGAGGCAAATCCCGCTCTAGCTTTTTAGATTCTGGCTCAGTTTTATTTTGATAACCCTGAATAAACTCAGGTTGGAGGTGACGTAATGTAGCTAGATAGGTTTCAAATAGCGAAGGAGGAATATCTCCGGCAATGAGCAAACTATTCACATCTTCTCGTACGTCATCTCTTGACCTCTGAGCAGCGTAAACCAAAGCCATCCGCTTCACATCTTCATCTTCGTCGTGGAGTAGATTTTGCAGCAGTGATTGAGGTAGCAATTCAGTAGATTCTAATGCGATAAGCACTCCTTCTAATCGTTGTGCAGGATTCTTGTCCTCAGCAAGTTTCAGTACGCTCGAGAAAAAGCTTGAGTTACTCAACGCATATCGCGCGTTAGCCCGAACAAATGGATCACTAGAAACTAGAGTCTGGCTTAGTTGCTCAGCATCTTCTGGATCAGTGACTCGAGAGTTAAATACTCCAATAGCTGCTTCTTCTTTGGTGAGCAGAGTTGCTATTGGCTGTCCATCTTCTGCCCGTAATCGCCAGATTTTACCCTGACCGTGATTCGGGTATTGTCGCACTACCCAATCGGTAATATACAAATCGCCTTGGCTATTGGTCGATAATGCTACCGGATGAAAAGTGCTGTCACCCTGCAATATAATTTCTGGGTCTCCGGTGACCGTACTTTGGTAAGACCGCAAAGGTACTCTCACTAAATTGTTCTCTTCCCAGATGGTAGAAATTATATTTCCGGCGTATTCCGAGGGGAAGTTAGTAAAGCTGGCGTCGATCAGACCAGAGGGAGCCTCTCCTAGTCCGGCAGCGTAAGGAAGGGTTCCGGGTAGTTCACCATTCCAGGCCAGAAAAGGATGAATACCACTACCGCCGTACAGCGATTGGTAGCCGTAATCTCCACCAAATGTAATATCTACCAGTCGATTAGGCCCTCGACTGTCGGGGTCATTATCCACCAGCATCAACCGACCTTCTTTGGTGAGCGCAATATCGAAGGGGTTCCAGAATCCGGTAGCTACCTCTTCTAATTCACTGCCATCGGGACGACAACGAAATACGTTTCCTCCATCACCATAACCCTCAATAGATGAGCCATCTGAACCTTCTATACGCCAGGCCAGGCTGCTTGTATTACCCCGAGAAATGTAGAGCCAATCATCGGGCGAATAGGTAATGCCTAAAATCCCCGCGTGATCGTAGACACTCCTTGGGGTATGCATTACCAGTAATTGCGTAGTTTGGTCACTAATGCCGTTACCATTTGTATCTTGGTAGGCGACCACTTGATCTTTCTGAACCAAAAACAGCGTATTTTTTGGTCCAATAGCTAAATTCATTCCGTCGGTGATGCTATCGGCGTAAATGATCCAACGCTCAGGAATACCATCTCGGTCATCGTCTATTCCTTTTTTTATGCGGTCAAACGCGGGACCACTGTAATCACTAGGCGGAGAGTGAGTATGTGACTCTAAGACGTAGAGCTGATCTTGGTCGTCAATAGCCAACCCAATTGGTGTTACAATCTGCGGGTCTGTGGCAACCAGCTCTAGTGATAGATTGGAATCTAATACTGCTGGGTAGGCACTTTCTTTTGATTCAGGGGATGTACACTGAACCAGTATACATCCAACAACCACCCAACTACTGAACCTTACTAACACCCTCGAGAATTTTCGTTTTCTAATTGATGATAACATCTTGCTAAGATAACCAATTGCATACTTCGTTTGCGTTAACTGGAGGTTAAATCAGTTAATCAGAAGTTAAAATAGTTTGCTCAAGATTGATAAGCGGAAGAAAGATCTTCCCGAACTTTCTCTAATAATACACGAGTTTTTAAGATGCCTTCTTCTTCGCCTAGCTCGCTACCTTCGTACTCAACGCCAACAAAACCGCGGTAACCATGATCCAGGACAATACGCATCATTTTGTTGTAGTCGGTATGGATTTCTTCACCCTGGTCATTAAAGTCGTGCGTCTTGGCACTGACTGCTTTGGCGTAGGGCATCAGTTCCTCTACTCCTCGGTAGCGGTCGTACTCTTCTTCGCAGGGTGGTTCGAGATTTTCGGCAGTTGGTAGGTCTTGCTTTACGCAGAAATTGCCAAAGTCGGGTAGCGTACCTACGCGATCACTTTCTGCCATCTCCATTACTCCGGCTAACCATTCGCCATTACTAGATAATCCGCCGTGGTTCTCTACCAGTACGTTAATACCCGCATTGTCGGCGTACGTCCCTAGTTTAGCCAATCCGTCGGCGGCTAGTTTTTGCTGTTCTTCGTAACTACCGCTACTCTGGGCGTTGACACGGATGGAGTGGCAACCCAAGTACTGGGCAGCATCCACCCACTTATAGTGGTTTTCTACGGCTTTCATCCGTTCGGCTTCATCAGGGTTACCCAGTTCACCCTCTCGATCACACATAATTAGCAAGGCGGGGGTTCCGGCGTCGGCACAAGCCTGTTTGAGATCGGCCAGATACTGAGTATCTTCCGCTTTATCATAAAAGAACTGGTTCACGAATTCTACTCCTTCAAATCCTAAATCACGAGCTTTCTGGGGAAACTGAAGCGTAGTTAGCTTACTGTCGGCAATAACCCGCTCGTAGTCGGTGTCGTAGAGTTTAGCTCGCTCAGGCCAGGGAATAGACTGCATTGCCGGATTGAATAATGCTTTGTTCAATGACCATTGAGCTAGAGAAATTTTGTAAAGCGGTTCGTTAGCTACGGCAGATGAAGCTTCTTCTTCACTTATAGTCTCACTCTGAGTGGTGTTAGATGAACAGGCGTAGCCGAATAGTCCGGCACCAGTAACTATTAAAGATGATTGCTTAATAAATATTCTTCGTTGCATGAGTATTTTTTTGCCCTAATTTACAATTTTAGTTGTATTACAGTATTCGATATGAAAGTTTATGTGAGAAAACTAGACAATATTCTGGTCTATTTTAAAAGCGTCGTTTCAAATAATGTTGATAGTTTGATTGCGACCGTCACGTGGTTCAAGGGCTAGGAGTCTGGGGCGGGGGCTTGGGCTTGGGGTTTATATTCTATACGCCAAACTTCTGTCTTGTAATTTATCCTCTACCTCCACTTTTAACTTCGGTGTCTAAATTTTGATCTTCGGGTTCTGATGGAGTGTTTTCCAGTACCCAAGATTTTCCCCAGTTATCCTTTTCCTGGTCAGTCCATAGTTCAGGAAAGAATATAATTCGCTGATAGCGAGGGGGAAGATACTGTCGCCAATTGGTGCCTCCGGTAGCAGGCTTTGCTTCTTTGCCGTTTACCAGATAGCGAACAGCGGTTCTGAAGTGAGCTAATGGCCAGTATATATTCGCTAATTGGTCGTAGGTACGTAACTCTTTAATAATCTGTTGGGCATGGGGAGCATCTTCTTGAATGAATGGCTGAATTTGCTGACGTAGATTTCGGTCACGAACTTTCGCTATGGTGTCTAAAAGTATCTGATCATACTGCTCTTCAAATTGCTTAAGGGTAAGCGTTTTTTCGTCAGTTTTCGTATCGCGTGAGCCGGCTTTCCAGTATAGTTGATCGAGGTACTCTTGATCGCTGCTTTTAGATGAAAGCCACAGCACGTGGTCAGGGTGAACCAAATTAATAGCGTCGGTAGAATTGAGTTCAATGAGACGATACTGCACAGACTGATAACCACTAGAAGGTATCAGTGCCAGCCGAAATTCATTGAATTGCTGATACTCCATCCCTTCAGTCATGATTGAAAACGAGCTTTCCAACTGCTGGAAGTAGCGATTCAAACGCTGAATCTTATCTAAAAATACTTTGGGTTCGGTGACTGAGCCATCCGTCAGCTGATCTAACTCCCAAAGAATTAATTTAAAGTAAAGCTCAGTAATTTGATGGTAAGTGACGAAGATCACTTCGTCTTTAATATCAGTTTTGGGTCGTTGTAAACTGAGTAGAGTTTCTAACTGTACGTAATCCCAGTAAGTGAGATACTGAGTATTCATCATGCTGTCCAGATAATCTGAGAGCCTCTGATCATTCTGCTCGTACTTGGCCGATAGCTTTTCTAGTTTCTTCAGTAATTCAGGAGACAGATCTTGATTTTCCATGATTGAGCGTATATACGTATCTGTTCAACGGCTTGCTCTGAGCCAATGTTACGGATTGGCTAAAAGGCTGGAGCCTGGATAACGAAGTGATCGGAGATGAATGAATAATGATTCATGTACGGAGTTGCAGCCCGTACGATAATTGACGCTATGCAGGTAAGACATAATTGATAGGTGGGAGTCAGCAAAATTAATATTCATGAACAAGCTTATTGACACAAAACTCTAAATGTGAGCATTTGAATTCAAGTGATCTAATGCTGCCTTACAAACAACCATTTAGCATTCAGTCACTTAGCTATTTTCCAATTATTCGCTATAAAGTCTCATCAACTAAGTACACCAGATGCCACTTGCGCTGTATCGGTTCAAAGACCATTTTGAAGTAGAAGCCCGCCCCAGGAGTATAGATCTCGTCGGTGGCTAGTGTATCGGTAACTGAAAGGTTCCTCTTGAACTGAGTAGAATCGAGGTCGAAGTCTTTAAGCATAATCCAGTCAGCCCGCTTCCATCGGTAGGCCGTATCTTGAATTTCTACGGTGGCTCGCTCTCCAGGTAGCGGAAACTGTACCCGTTTCATCTGAAACGAGCTGTCGGTTAAAAAGCGCTGGTAGAAACCTTGAAAGTCCTCGCTAGCCTGACCTACCTTGGCCGAACGGCAGGATGATACGTAAAAAATGGAAGCGACCATTAGCCAACGCGTTATCTTCAGTAGCTGCATAAAGTGCGGGTTTCTACAAAGATAGTCTTTTTGGCTGACCTTTTGTTTCGCGATTATCTACTTTACTGTAAAGTACTGGCTTGCTGAACCAATGTTATAAACTCCTGCCGAAAACCGTGCGGATCGAAGCTAATAGCTTGACGACTCCAGCCTAAAAGCTGTTGATAATCTAATGTGCCTTTATATTTTGAATCTCTTAGAAGCATGGCAAAACCAGCAGTAGATGCGGCAAACCGGAGGTTCTCGGAAGCTTGGCTAAACGTATTTCCTTTATCAAATATTGCTAACTGAAGCGGTTCACTCTCATTTTCATCGGCATTCTTATAGCGAAAGTCAATGGTAAAAATTGGCTCCTGTCGTAACACGGGAGAGTTTTTCTGAGCAGGAATGATTTCGTATAAAGCAGTGATCGTTTGTCCCGCCCCAATTTCGGCGGCATCCTTGGTATCATCGGTAAAGTCTTCTTCTTCTAGCAATCGGTTTTCGTAGCCGATAAGACGATAGGCTTCTACCGTTTCCTGATTGAAATCTACTTGTATTTTTACATCCTTCGCAATCGTTAAGAATTTGCCGTACTCGTAGATAAATACTTTTTTTCCTTGTTCCAGTCGATCAATGTACTCGTAATTACCGTTTCCATGATTGGCGATTTGTTCCATCGCCGCATCATAAAAATATCCCTGAGGCTCTCTTTGATTCAATCAATTCAATAAGTTCTTCCTGACTAGAAGGTCCTACGTTGAAGTCACCATCACTAGCGAGGATTACTCGGTTGTTTCCGCCTTCCACGAAATTTTGTTCAGCAATTTCGTAGGCAGTGATAATTCCTTGGGCACCCGCAGTGCTTCCACCTGAAGAAAGAGAAGCAATAGCTTGTATAATCTTCGCTTTTTCAGTTCCGGCGGTAGCATCTAGCGCTACTCCCGCACTACCGGCGTAAGTAACCAAAGCAATTTTATCTTCCGGGCGCATTTCTTCCACAAAGAGTCTTAAGCTTTCCTGCAACAACGGCAATTTATCGGGATTGCTCATAGATCCGGATACATCCACTAATAAAACTAAGTTTCCCGTAGGAAAATCAGCTCGGTCTACCGACTTACCTTTAATTCCAATCCTAATCAACTGATTTTCGCTATTCCAGGGACAAGAACTAATTTCACCGTTAATGGCAATTGGGGTATCACCGGTAGGGTTAGCATAGTCGAGCGGAAAGTAGTTGATGAACTCTTCGGTACGGATAGCTGCTGCGGGTGGAATCATTTGATCGGTTATGAAACGGCGGACATTAGAGTAGGAGCCACCGTCGGCATCTACTGAGAAAGTAGAAACCGGACTTTCGGCTACGTTCACAAATGGATTTTCTACGTATTCGTTGTACTGTTCACCTGCTGCCGGATCGGGGTTAGCCGGAAGCCCTCCAATACCATTAGCATAGTCAGAATAGGCTGATTCGTTAAATGAACCGGGATAAGATGGATCATCGCCATCGTATTCACAGCTAAAAAAGATGATGGAGAGCAGAAGTAAAGTAACAATGGCTTTCATAAGCAAAGGGATAGTTGAATTAGACTATACCTTTAGGACACACATTACCTAGCAAGCGTTGGAAATAACCACTACTTCTCCTAGATCAGCTTAGCTAAGCTCCATCTTTCGGATACTATCAATAGCTTCTTCAATTGCTAGCTGGGTAGCTTCGGCAGGCTCACAAAGGGGTAAGCGTACTTGGGGTGAACAGTAACTTAATTGCTGCATAATAGCCTTGATCGGAATGGGGTTCGTTTCCATCATGGTTAATTGCATTAACGGTAGTAGCGAGTAAAACTGCTGCTGGGCAGCTGACATATTTCCGTCAAGGTAATTTTGTACGCAACGGCGAAAGCTAGCGGGTACACAATTAGACACAACCGATATTACTCCATCGCCCCCGCAGGCTAAAATTGGTAAGGTGAGCGCATCATCTCCCGAAAGCACACAGAAGTCTTCGGGCGTGTGCTGAATGACATCCATAATTTGGGTCAGGTCACCACTGGCTTCTTTTACTCCGACGATTGATTTATGGGTTAGTAGACGTAGCAGAGTTTCTGTTTCAAGATTAACGGCGGTGCGCCCTTTGATATTATAGATAATGATAGGCAGATCAGTGGCATGGGCTATGGCCGAGAAATGACGGTATAGCCCCTCTTGGGTTGGTCTATTATAGTAAGGGTTGATGACCAATTGACCATCGGCCCCGGCTTCCGATGAAACCTCGGCAAACTCAATGGTTTCTCGGGTGTTGTTCGATCCGGTTCCGTGAATTACCTGGCAGCGTTGGTTCACCACTTGCACTGACCAGCGGAGGATTTCCCGGTGTTCGTCGTGGGTCAGCGTTGGGCTTTCGCCGGTAGTTCCGACAAATACTAATCCGGTAATACCTCCGGCAATTTGTTGTTCTACAACTTTCTCGAATGCTACCCAGTCGATTTCATTAGAAGGGGTGAAGGGAGTAATTACGGCGGTGTAGGTTCCTCGGAAAAGCTTTGCCATCAGAAAAATTTTTGGCAATTACCGACGATGAGGTGTAAATTCCAAATCAAGGGTTGATGAGTAAAGAATGATGACTAATGATTGGTCAGAGGATTACTCGATTGCTGAAGTGTTTAATGGCTTCCCGTGCATGTTCCGGGATTGTTGATTGCTAGTGTGGGTCTTAAGAACCAGAAATTAAAAATTGGCCATTTCTCATTAATCACCAATCGTTATTCACTACTCATTACATTTCGTCTTTTATCTTTGAAGTATGAGTACATTTTTAGAAGAAGTTAGTCAGGCAATCCTTAAAAAGTACGCCACTGATTTGAAGCAGCTCACTGTCGTGTTTCCTAATCAGCGAGCGGGCTTGTTTTTTCAGCATATTCTGGCACGTCAAGCGAAACGTTCTGGGTGGGCACCCCGCATCATCACCTTCGAGGAATTCGTGGTTGAGCTTTCTGGATCGCGTACCCCCGATCACCTCACACTCTTATTTCATCTTTACCAGATATTCACTAAAGAAAGTAATAGTCAGGAAACTTTCGATCATTTTTATTTCTGGGGTGATTTGCTTCTGCAAGACTTTGATGCAATCGATAAGGCTTTGGTCAAAACATCTGATCTGTTTGCTAACCTCAAAGACTTAAAAGAGCTGGAGGCGAACTACGATTACCTTACAAATGATCAACGCACCGCTATTCATCGATTTTGGAAGAATTTTCAGCACGGTCAATCCACTTATTCTAAAGAGAATTTTTTACGATTTTGGGTAATTCTGCATCGAGTATATACTTCGTTTACTCAGTTTCTTCAAAAAAAAGATTGGGCCTACGAAGGGTTGATGTTACGCCAGCTTGCCGAGCGAATTGTTTTAGGAACTTTTGATACCGATTTTCAGCAGATTGCTTTTGTGGGATTGCACGCGCTAGCGCCAGCGGAAGAAAAATTGATAAAGTGGTTTATCAAGGAGAAGAAAGCAGATGTTTTTTGGGATGTAGATGAATACTATATTCGCCACCCTCAACACGAAGCCGGAACGTACTTTCGCCGCTACCAGCGCGATCCTCTCTGGAAAAACACGTTTCCCGACCCTTTGCCTCGGCATTTTTTTAATCAGTCGCCGCGAAGTGTACAGGCAGTAGGTATCAATTTGCACGTAGGCCAGGCGAAGTACGCCGGAGCTATTTTAAAAGAAATAAGCCAACAACCAGGGTTTATTCCCGAAAAAACAGCGGTGGTGTTACCCGACGAAAATCTGTTATTTCCGCTACTGCATTCGTTACCTCCTGAAATTAAGCGGGTGAATGTAACAATGGGCTATCCAGTACGAAGTACGGCCCTTTACAGCTTAATTGAACACGCTTTGGCTCTACAGGAGGAGAAACGCTACAATTCAGTAACGGAGCAATACGAATTTCATCATTCCCAGGTCTTATCGTTGCTACGGCATCCTTACCTCCGACAATTATCCCCCGAAGATTCTGACGACTTGGGAAGAAATATCGAGAAACGTAACCAAGTATACGTTAGTGAGAAGCAATTAAAACAGCATCACCTTTACGCTACCGTTTTTCAGCCCTTGGTGCAAGCTGAAGATACGTTCGATTATTTGCTGCAACTATTGCAAAGTATTTACCAAGGAACAGATAACCAAGATGAATCTAGCGATCAGTTGGCAGTACCACTCTTAGAGCAGGAGTTGGTATATCAATTATCAATTCAAGTAAACCGCTTGAAGGCACTCGCTCAAGAATACCAGCTTAATTTGACCCCTCAGTTACTGGTTAGAATTTTTCGACAATTGATGCAGGGATTACGACTTCCGTTCACGGGCGAACCACTCCGAGGTCTGCAAATAATGGGAGTGTTAGAAACCCGCAACCTGGATTTTGATAATGTTATTATTTTATCTTTCAACGAGGGAGTATATCCTAAGTCTGAGACAGTCAATACGTTTATTCCGGGGAATTTAAGGCGAGGTTTTGGGTTGGCTTCCGTAGACGAACAAGATGCTATTTACGCCTACACGTTTTATCGCTTGTTGCATCGATCCCAACGAGTGCATTTGCTGTACAATACCGCTGATAGCGTAGGACAGCAGGGTGAGATGAGTCGGTTTTTGTATCAGTTATTGTATGAGTCGGATGCTAATGCGGATGGTTCGGTGCAGTTCCCTACTGCTCAGGGAGATTTTGCAGTAAGCCAAAGTAACCTAGGAAGTCCGGTACAAACCATTCCGCCTCAGCCAATCGTCATTCAGAAAGATGCTGACGTGCTTGAGCGATTGCACCGATACACCCGCCAAGCAGATCATCCACCCCAACGAAGCCTGACTCCATCGGCACTGAATACCTATCTCGACTGCCGGTTGAAGTTTTACTATAAATACGTAATTGACCTAAAAGAACCGGAAGTAGTACAAGAAGAGGTTGACCCGGCGGTGTTTGGCAACTTATTGCACCGAGCTATGGAGCTAGTGTATCAGTCAGTAATAACCAATCAGAATCGGACGGTTACGGCAGATATTATTGAAAAGTTGAAAGGGCAACAGTTGGTAAAAGCGGTAACCGCAGCTTTCAAAGAGCATTACAGTCATGAAGATGCTGCTGAACTTAAATTAGAAGGACGTAATCTGATTGTACACGATATTGTACTTAAAATGGCTCGACAGATTTTGGCAATGGATGCTAAGTACGCTCCCTTCGGTATTGTTAGCCTGGAGCGCGATAGGGGAAGGGGTTACTTTTGGGAAACCATTGTTAAGGACGAAGAAGGAAGACCCACTATCGTAAGCTTACGAGGAATTATTGATCGTATTGATCAGAAAGATACTACTATTCGGGTGCTCGACTACAAAACCGGTCGGGATGAAAAACAGACGAAAGATTTAGCAGCCTTGTTCAATAGGGACGATAAACAGCGCAATAAAGCTGCTTTTCAGGCGCTATTCTATGCTCTGCTCTACCGTCAGCATTCGGCCGAGGGACAGATCGTACCCGGATTAGTTAATGCAAAAGATTTATTTAGTCAGGACTTTGACTCTCGAATTTATGTGGGCAAGAAGGCCGTGCATGACTTTGCCGATTGGCAAGAATCATTTATTGAAGAACTGCACACTCTTTTGCAAGAGTTATTTGACGCAACAATAGCATTTAATCAAACCGACGATCTGCGCAAATGCTCATTTTGCCCTTACGCTAAACTTTGTTACTGACTAAAGGAGTCAATCAGCATTACGAAAATGACTTTCTTTTTTTGTTGAATCTCAACGGAAACCTGCGTTATTTTGTGGCTGTTACCAGAAGAAATTTTTTTCATCTAACCTAAGATAGTATGTCAGCAACCAATGGAATAGGTATATCAGAAGATCGCCATGCGGATAATCAAAAGAATTTGATACTTCAACGACGATTACTATACTACGCTCATCACCCTCAATTTATTAGCCATCGGATTGATCAGCTTGAACAAGAAACTTCGTTAGAGAAAATAATCGAGAATAGCTCGGTAGCTCTTTCTCTCAGCGGAATACTATTAGCATTTGTAAGCAACCGGCGGTGGCTCTTACTTTCTTTGCTAGCTTCCGGACTGTTTTTTCTAAAGAAAGAACCAAAAGATAACCAAGTTCAGCAACTGTTACAGAAACAAGGTTACCGATCAGAGAAAGAGATACAACGAGAACGGCAAATTCTTCAGGCTCTTCGTGGTGATTACGATGCTATTGGTGCTTCAGACCAATTGCCGGAAGGCCGGGTTCGCCAGATTGTTAACAATCTAGATGTATAATTTTTAGTGACATTCTATAATTTCGGTCTTTATCGGCAAATTTGTCGTTTACAACGCACTTTCCTTACATAGGTTTTTCGGTAGGAATTTCTTGTTTGACATCCGTAGTGCTGTAAGCTGGGCAAGTGTATTTAGGGGCACAAGCGTATGAACCCAGTACTATTGCTAAAGCGATTAGTAATGTATTTTTTTTCATAACATTCTTTATTTTTTTACAAATATACAAAAAATAGTACATATGTAAAAATAATATGAAACTTGTTATGTTTATATCATTAAGTTACAACCTCGTATTTCAGAGTTATCGTATCGCCCTAGAACTTCGAATGAGTTACCAGATATAATTCGTCCTAAGTCTTTGGTTTCAATAAAGGCGCAGGAGTCTACATTCGCTAAATCAATAATATTGATGCCCCCTTGCTTTGCATTTTTCACATAAGTGAAAGGATCGTAAATATCACGAATCATTACTTTCAACCACGGTGGTGATGTAAACCGCCCAGAGTCATGCGCATAGGCTTGCGAAAGAAGTTCAGTCATACCATATTCGGAGGCGACTGAAGTTATTCCTAATTTTTCATGAAGCATCTGGTGTACTTCAGGTCGGGTTAGCTCTTGCCTTCTTCCTTTCATTCCCCCGGTTTCCATTATAATGACTTCTGGCCAATTGAGAGAGTATTGTTCAGCTAAATCAAGCAGGGCAAAAGTAACTCCTAAGAGTAGTACTGAGCCTTTCGTCTGTCGGGCTTTTTCTACGGTATTAATCAGTTGCTGATAATTGTTAAGATAGAAACCGGAATAAGGAGATTGACTTTTACGGATAAAATTGTCGGTCATCGTTACCAGTGAAGCATTATTTCGTTCTAGATAGGAGGGAAGAAGCGCAAAAATGTGATAGTCCTGAAGATTACCCCACTGTTGGGCGAAAATTGCTTCACAAACTTGGTGATACCATTGCAAGTCAGGGACATAGTGTTTACTTCGGGCTTGTCCGGTAGTACCACTGCTTTCAAAAACCTGAACTGCCTCAGAATGATCGCCACTAAGCACGCGGTGGTGCTTAAAAAATTCAATGGGTACACAAGGGATTTGTTCAAAATCATCAATCTCTTCCGGATGAACATTCAAATGAGATAGGTACGCTCGGTAAATTGAATTATGGTGAGCTTGCCAGCGAAAAAGCTCTAGCGCTAGTTTTCCAAACGACTCAGGATTTGCTTGGAACAGTTGGCGTTTAAACCGGGTAGAAAAATTCATCAAGAAAAGTAGCGCAGCTTATATCAAAAATCAACTCAATCGCGTTATATTGACAACAATGATCAGATATATACAGTCGTATGAAACTTAGCTTCTTTATATTAAGCTTATTCTTCCTGACAATAGGGCTTTCTGCCTGCATCGACGAACCTGAATTCTCCGATGTACCTGCCGTCACCAACATTGAAGAAATCTATTTTGTTGATGGTGATCGGTTCGATTCACTGGTGATTAAGGTCGCTTTTGAGGATGGGGATGGCGACTTAGGGCTCGATGCTCGAGAAGAAGATTTTATTCGTCCTTTCAGTGTTGTACGAGATAGTGATGGGAACCCTGTTATATTCGATCCCGTAACTTCAGAAATACCTTTTAATTGCTGCGATTTTGAAACACCAACTGAACTCACCCCAATAGTAGTGGGAACAGACTCTATATTTGATACAGTACGGGTAGTACAAAATCCATTTGTGAGAAACTTTGAAGTGACAATTTTTAATCGCCAATCAGATGGGACTTATCAGGCAGTAGATTTTTGTGATCCCGATATATGCCGTACCCCTCTAGGTGGACGATTCCCTCCTTTGAAAGATGATTTCTCGGATGATAAGCCTCGGGTTGGAACTATTACTCATTTTGCTCAATCGGTTGTTCTTAAGCCACTATTTCGCAATGATAGTATAAAGATTGGGGTAGTTATTCGCGACCGAGCGGGTAATGAAAGCAATATGTTTGTCACTGAAGATGCTTTTGTGCTGAATGACATCACTCGAACACCTGAGTAAAGTTGGTCTCTTTGAAGTGATAAAAAGCCCCAATTAACATAGTGGGGGTCGCTACCTTACTGACTGACTGATCATTGTTGAGGACGATATGAGGCAGATTTTTTTGCTCAATAACTTCTAAGGCTTCCCAAACACTCTTCTTCCATTTAACCTCTACTGCATTATCTACCTCTCTACTTATTGATTCTATGAAAGGGTAAACTTCTAATAGACTTATCACTCGCATTTCTAGCCGGAGGCGTTGAGAATTAAAGAATTCTCTTACGAACGCAGAAGCTGGCTGAAACAGTAATTCCTTCGGAGTGCCTACTTGCTGTATTTGTCCCTGGTCTAGTAAACATATTTTGTCGGCTAAGGTAATGGCCTCAAAAACATCGTGAGTAACCATCACTACCGTTTTATCGTCAAAAAGCTGCTTTTCCGCTATCTCGGCAATCAAGTTCTGTTTAGTAATAGGATCAAGTGCTCCGAAAGGTTC
>CAKZPJ010000008.1 GCA_937138955.1 uncultured Flammeovirgaceae bacterium
GCAACGGGCAACTTTCTCTAACGAAGCAGGAGTGGGCTCAGCCGCAATTGCTCACTCAGCGGTAAAGACCAGTGAGCCGGTTACTGAAGGATTTGTAGCTTCATTGGAGCCTTTTGTAGATACCGTAGTAGTATGTACCATGACCGCACTGGTTATTGTAATATCTGACTTATACGAAGGAGAAACCGATGGTATTTCTTTAACATCGGATGCTTTTGCTACAGTTATTAGTTGGTTTCCTTATGTATTAGCCATAGCAGTACTTCTTTTTGCGTTCTCAACTATGATTTCCTGGTCTTATTACGGAGTAAAAGCCTGGACATATATTTTTGGCGACTCACCTATCTCGGTCACTGCTTATAAAGTGATATTTTGTGGGTTCATTGTTATTGGAGCTTCGGTGAGTCTAGAACCAGTAATCGGTTTCGGTGATGGAATGCTATTTGCTATGTCACTCCCCAATATAATAGGCTGCTATATTTTAGTTCCACTAGTAAAGAAAGATATGCAATCGTTCTTGAAGAGAATTAAAAGTGGAAAAATAGAAGTTTACGATTAGAAGATAGTTCTACTCATCGCAATAAAGCCTATCGTAGGCATTAGGTTCGTAAGCTTTTCGGAAAATAATATTTCCTTGAGCATTCATATAAATAAGGATGCGCAGTTTAGCTTCTGATACGTATTTCTCCGTCAGGTAAATGGTTTCTTGTGTTTGAGAATGAGCTAGCAGGCGAATATCATCGAGACTAGCTGGTAATACTTCCCCCCGTTGACTACTTAATATTCCGTAACCTTCTTTTTTATAGATTTTCAGTAGTCTCTCCGAAGAAGTAGTCGGTAGTTCCGAAAATTCGGTAATGCCACTGTA
Organism: uncultured Flammeovirgaceae bacterium; assembly: GCA_937138955.1. GTDB lineage: Bacteria > Bacteroidota > Bacteroidia > Cytophagales > Cyclobacteriaceae > Tunicatimonas. The sequence continues at coordinate 869 of CAKZPJ010000008.1, forward strand.
CTGTATCGCTTGCTTATCAAAAGATAATCGGCGTTGCGGAGATTTGGCTAATGCGTAAATGTGCCACTGATCTTCGTATTGAACTAAAGCCGACGAGTCGTTCCAGTAGCGGACGGTTTGAAACGCAAAGGGAAGTAAGAGCTGTTTTTCAGGATTAACGATACCAAATTTTCCATCTTTCTGAGCGATATAAAGCGGAGTAGGCATAGAGTCTTGAATGACTACTGAATAGTACTTCAGTACACCTTCGTAAGTTGGCTCAATAATTACCCCCGTGCGCGGGTGATAAACTCCAAACTTTTTCTGATCGAATAGGCTAAGTAACCCTTCCGGCTGATAATTACCGATTCGTTGGTAGCGAGTCGGCACCAATTCATTACCATCTTGGTCAACAACTCCCTGCTTGCCCTTCTGCTCGATAACGTATATTCCCTCGGGGTAAGCCAAAACTCTATCAATATTAGCCGATAGAACGGTGTCTCCTTTTTGGGTAAGCAATAGTGTTGGCTGTTTGGGCTGGCTAATCATGATAGATTCCTCAACTGAACCAGTAGCGGCAATCCCTTGAGTGCGTAACAAACGAAATATAACCTCCTTATTTGTGGAAGAAGGTGGAACTAAGATTGGCTGATGGTTGGCAATTAGCAACGTAATACTATCCGTGGGTTTGCTATCTTTAGGAAAAGTGAAAGCAAAATGTTCACTTAGTATCTTAACCGAATCGTAGGTTTCCGATGAAAACTGCGCCGAGTCACTACTAAAAAGCCAATACTGCTGAT
>CAKZPJ010000009.1 GCA_937138955.1 uncultured Flammeovirgaceae bacterium
GGCCGACTCTATCCGCGATTATATCGCTTTCCCTAAAAACAACGCCGGCCGCGACGTAATGATTGACACTCCCTCTACCATCGCTAATGAGCAGTTGGATGAACTCGGAATTGAGATGAAAGAAAAAGATTAACAAGACGGTTCTACTTTTGAGTTAACTCTAACTCAGCGTAGATAGGAAAATGATCCGAACCAAATTCACCTAATCGCTTGAGGATGACTAATCGAAATTCATCGCTCACATAAACATGGTCTAGCGGCCAACGGAGAAAATTAGAGGTAGCATCAAAGGAGTTGTATAACCCACGCCCCACGCGTACGTCATTCAGCTCTCCATCTACCTGGAATAAACGAGAAGTGTTAGACCAGGCCACGTCGTTAAAATCTCCCGCTACCATGGTTGGTTGGGAGTGTTGAGCTACCATTTGGCCTACTTTAATTAAAGCCACTTCCTGCTTTCCCTCGTTATCCGGATGCTTGCTTAACACCGGGGGCACTGGGTGCACCCCGTGAAAGCGAAACGAACGATCATTAGACAGTTTTACCAAGGTATGGAAAGAGGGCACGCTGTCGTGTTGCAAAAACTCAACCTGCATTTCTTCTAACGGATAGCGAGAATACAGCACCATTCCGTAAGTGTTGTCAGCAGGATACTCCTGATGATAGTCGTAACTAGCTTGTAATGGTTGTAGCTCATCAACCCACCACTGATTGGTTTCCATAACCAGCACCAGATCAGGATCAGACTGATTAACAATACGCAAAAAGCTTTCTGCCTGCCGGTTGTGCATGTATACGTTAGCAATTAGTAGTTTTATCTTTGCTCCAGTGCTAACATCTTCAACATCGGCAGACATTACCGATTTTTTTACCAGCGAGGTATAAGGTAGAATGAAATAAGCTTGTAGCCCAACAGCCGTCACCAATCCAACGATAAGTAGCACCGGCCAAAACGACCATCGGTTGTTCAAACCTACGAATACTGCTATCAACAAAAAGCCGGCAACCAATAGCTGAAGGCGCGGAAAGTCTAAAGCTTTAATCCACCAGACATTGATATCGTACAGCAAAGACAAAAGCGTTGACATTACCACGACGACAGCAAAAAATATGATTAGGTAATAGCTAATTTTTCTGATTAGGTTCATGGGGTTGTTGTTTAAAAATTATTGACCATCTGCTAAATAATGATAAAACCTTTAGGATCATCATCCAGTTCAAGAAGCATAAATATGTACGTATGAAGCGAATTAAGCCAAAAGAGGGACAAGAATCAGTGTGGGATTATCCGCGCCCGCCGCGAGTGGAAGATGTCAGTAAGCACGTGCGCGTGGTTTTTAACGGAACCATTATTGCCGATACCAACCGCGCCAAGCGGGTACTAGAGACTAGTCACCCACCGGTGTACTACATCCCACCCGAAGATATTAAGATGGAATTCCTGCACCAGATTCAGCAAACTACGTATTGCGAATTCAAGGGAAGAACAAATTACTATACTGTGCGAGTGGCGGACAAAGAAGCACCCGCTGCTGCCTGGTTTTACCCAAATCCAGTAAAGGGCTACGAAGGTCTAAAAGACCATCTGGCGTTTTATCCCGGTAAAATGGAAGCCTGCTACGTAGGCGATGAACAAGTACAAGCTCAGGAAGGCGATTTCTACGGTGGTTGGGTTACTTCCGACATTGTCGGCCCTTTTAAAGGCGGAGCCGGAACCTGGCGTTGGTAAATAAAGGGCGAACCTATAAGTTCCCTACTTCAAAGCATCATACAAAATCTCGGCGGGATGCAGTGCTATCCGCCCCGTGCCATCTTTAATTTGATGCCGACAACTAGTGCCGGGGGCGGCGATAATTACATCGTTAGGCTGTTGCCGTACCGCAGGGAATAGCACTAATTCTCCAATCTGCATGGACACTTCGTACTTATCTTCTTCGTAACCAAAAGAACCCGCCATACCACAACAGCCCGAAGGAATCATATGCATTTGGTAATTCTCCGGTAGGGTTAGCATTTTTTTGGTAGGCACCATTGATGAAAGTGCTTTCTGATGGCAGTGACCGTGTAGTTTGATCAGTCGGGGTTCAGTAGTAAAGTTATCTTTAGTGATATTACCCCGGTCGATTTCATGGGTAACAAACTCGTCAAAAGTGTAGGTGTACTGAGCAATTCGCTGCGCTGCCTTTTGTTCTTCACCTCGAGTGAGATCTATGTATTCGTCGCGTAGTGTCAGGATAGCCGAAGGTTCTACCCCAATAATTGGCGTTTCTTCACTCACTAAGTCCTTCAAAAGAGCAATATTTTCTCGAGCGATACTTCGGGCTTGTCGAATCAGCCCTTTAGAAAGGTACGTTCGGCCGCTTTCCTCATGTTTCGGAATTTCTACTTCGTAACCGAGCTTCTCCAGCAGCTGAATCGCCTTGATGCCAATTTCGGTATCGTTGTAATTAGTAAATTCATCGCAGAAAAAATATACCTTACCTTTAGTAGCCTCTGAAACAGTAGTCGGCATTTCGGGTGAGCTTACCGATAAACCGCTGCTGCTCACTATAGTTTGCCGAGCCTCGTACCATTTACGTAAAGTTGTTTTGTAGAGTAGTGGCAAAGAACGCTTACGGGCAAAGCCATTTACCTGTTTGATAAGTCCACCAATCAGCGGCTGGGTCACCGCCCAGTTGTAAAGGCGAGGAGTGTGAGCGGCTAGTGCAGTAAGCTTCGTGAAATTAGCGATGATCCGCGTTTGAAGCGGTATTCCTTTCTTATCGTAGTAATGCTGCAAAAATTCGGCTTTCATCTTACCCACATCTACATTGGAAGGGCACTCGGCCTTGCAGCCTTTGCAGGATAGACACAAATCCATCACATCCTTAATCTCATCGTGAGCGAAGCGGTTAGACTGAGTAGAATTCGTCAAGAAGTGACGAAGAATATTCGCTCTAGCTCTAGTAGTATCTTTTTCTCGGCGCGTAGCCATGTAGCTGGGGCACATCGTTCCGCCGCTAAGGTGCGTTTTCCGGCAGTCGCCCGAACCATTGCATTGTTCAGTAGCCCTCAGGACGCCCTTATTCTGACTGAAGTCCAATACGGTTTCAATTTCCGGGGTGGGATGATCAGGCATATACCGAAGCTGCCGATTCATGGGCGGAGCGTCTACAATCTTCCCTGGATTAAAAATAGTATTTGGGTCCCAGGTGTGTTTGATCTCGCGAATTAGTTCGTAATTCTTATCGCCGATCATCTGCTGGATAAACTCAGCGCGTAATCGCCCGTCGCCGTGCTCACCACTGAGCGACCCTCGGTACTTTTTCACTAGGTTAGCAATGTCCTGAGCAATGGTTCGGAACATAGTATTACCCTCTTCTGACTTCAAATTCAGAATAGGACGTAAGTGTAGTTCACCATCACCAGCGTGAGCGTAGTGAACGCAGGATAACCCGTACTTTTCCAGAGTTTGATTAAATTCGGCAATGTATTCGGGCAAGTCTTCAACCGCTACGGCAGTATCTTCAATGACCGGCTGCGCTTTAAAATCGCCCACTACATTTCCTAGTAAGCCTAATCCCGCTTTACGAACGTTCCAGGCAGTTTTGCTATCCTCATTATAAAGTATCGGAAAATGGTAGCCGTAGCCTTCAGCTTTCATTTCAGCGTACATCGCCTCAATGGCTGCATCAACTTCCTCACGGGTGTCACGGGCAAACTCGATCATTAGCACCGCTTTTGGCTCGCCTTCAATAAAGTAGGCATCTTTACTATATTCCTTGTGAGCTCGAGTACGTTCAATAATGTGATGATCCATCAGCTCTGAAGCACCTGCCCCATGCCTCATAGCAATGATATTGGCTCGCAGGCTTTCGTCAATAGAATGAAAATGCGGACAGGCTACTCCTATTTCTTTAGGAGGCAGCGGTAAGCAGTTCAGTTTAATTTCAGTGATGAATGCCAGAGAACCTTCGGAGCCGCTAAGCAGCTGGCAAAAGTTAAACTTCTCAACTCCACCAAATACCTCACTATCCAACAGCACGTCTACTGCGTACCCAGTGTTTCGGCGGCGTTTGATTTCTGGGCGAGGAAACTGCTCCCGGATTTCTTGTTGCACTTCCGGTTGAGAGAGTTGGTCACGTAGTCGTTGATAGATATTCGCTTCTAGCTCACTAACCGCCGTTTCTCCCGAACACTTTTTATCAAATTCTTCCGGGGTTAGTGCTTTAAATTCGGTAAAGCTGCCATCGCTTAGAATAGCGCGAACTTCCAACACGTGCTGTCGAGTAGTTCCGTAGATTGGAGAATGCAGTCCGCAGGAGTTATTACCCATCATACCGCCAATCATCGCTCGGTTGGCAGTGGAGGTTTCTGGCCCAAAGAATAATTCGTATTTTTCTAAATACTTATTGAGATCGTCGCGGATAACTCCAGGCTGTACTCGAACCCAGCGTTCGTGCAAGTCAACTTCCAGTATCTCAGTGAATTTTTGCGAAATATCTACGATAATACCATTACCAACTACCTGTCCCGCTAGGGAGGTGCCTGCCGCTCGCGGTATCAGCGAAGTACGGTAGCGATTAGCAAATCGGATGAGGGTAGCAATGTCGGCGTCGG
>CAKZPJ010000010.1 GCA_937138955.1 uncultured Flammeovirgaceae bacterium
ATTTGCTACTGTAGGGGAAGCTATTTTGATACCCATATTGGACGAATTCAAAATAGTACACACTAAGTTAGGGCAGGCCATTATTGGAGTAGCGACATTGGACGATACCTTTGAATTAGTTACACTTATTTGGCTAAGTGTGTTATTGGGAATAGAAGGAGAATCTAAGATCAATATGAATCAGGAAATGATCGCAGTTATTAGCTTAATAGCTCTCTCTGCTTCATTATTTTTTGTCAAGAGACTCATTCCTAAAGTAGCAATCCCTGATTATCCCGGCTTGGTCGTTTTTTTTATGCTCATTGTTTTTTTTGTATATATCGGCATTGGTGAGTTGGCAGGAATGGAAGCACTTGCCGCTATTTTAGCTGGAGTGGTTATTAAATACTTCGTTACTAAAGAACAGTTTACAACCCTTGAGAATTATGCAAAATTGCTTACGTATGGGTTTTTAGGTCCCGTATTTTTTCTCAAAGTAGGCATGGAGATGAATATGGTATATCTGATTAGTAATCTATCGTTCGTAGTGGCACTGGCTGCTTTATCTTTAGTCGCAAAGCTAGTTGGCAGTATCATTACAACTAGAAATTCTTTAGGAATAAAACAATCGGTTTTGATGGGAATAGCATTATCAATACGGTTTAGTACGAGCATCATTATCATTTCTATTCTTTACCAAAATGGCTTTATTGATGAAGAGCTATTTTCTATTATTGTTGCTACCAGCATCGTATTTAAGTTTATTGTCCCCCCATTGTTTGCTAATTTCTTGGTGAAGTGGACCCCAACTGTAACTGACCAAGTGATGAAATAACCATTGGATGACTAGACAAGTGGGTCTGATTCATTCCGGTGTATGCTTCACTACTAGTTTAGTAATCAAAATGGCCAAACTATAGCCTACTATCACTCCAGTTAATAGAACAATCCACTCAAAGCCACCCAGTGGTACTAGATAAAAATAAGTATTCAAGGGAGAGTAGACGATCACCAGCTGTAACAGCAGGGAAACCACCAATCCAGCAATCAGCCATTTATTGGCCAACCAACCTAGCTTCTCCTGGTAACGAATAGCTCCAATCCGAACGAACTCAAACAATACAATACCCGTAAGCAGGGCACTGCGGGCAATATCCAAACCCATGGGGTAAATAACCAGGAACACAACCATTAACAGAAGCATCTTCTTGGTACCAATCAGGGCAATCAGCCACCCCAATCGTTTGTTAATCAGTGGCTCTTTGTCCCGACGGGGCTTCTGCCGCATAATGTCCTCGGCGGCCGGGTCTACACCCAGTGCCAGGGCTACTAGTCCATCGGTGAGCAAATTGATCCAAAGTAGCTGCACCGGAAACAACAGTGGCTCGTCCAGATCAACTAGTAAAGTAGCTAGAAAAATCAGCGATACTTCGGCCAGGTTGCAAGTGAGCAGATAGTCGAGAAACTTGCGAATGTTGTTGAAGATCGTGCGGCCCTCTTTGATAGCATCGCGGATAGTGCTGAAGTTATCGTCGAGCAGAATGAGATCGCTGGCCTGCTTGGTTACCTCAGTGCCTTTCATTCCCATGGCGATACCGACTTCAGCCTTTTTAATTGCCAATGCATCGTTCACCCCGTCACCGGTCATCGCTACGCTATTGTTCACTTCCAGTATCTCCAGCAACCGCAGCTTATGAAACGGGTTGGTGCGGGCAAAGATATTCACCTGTCCATCTAGTTTTTGACGAAGGGCATCATCGTCGAGCTGATCTAGGGCGGGGCCATCCAGGGTGCCTTTGCTCTCCAGACCTACTTGCTCGGCAATGGCCTGAGCGGTTACGGGATTATCACCGGTGATCATAATCACTCGGATACCCGCTGTCTTACAATCTTGGATGGCTTGGGCTACTTCGTCGCGGGGCGGGTCAATCATGGCTTGTAGCCCGAGCCAAATCAGGTTCTCTTCTACCGGCTCAGTAGCACTTTCGGTAGGTTTGTAGGCAAAGCCGAGTACCCGAAGAGCCTGGGAGGCAAACTCAATGTTCTGGTCTAGCACTAGCTGACGAGCAGATTCATCCCAGGGAACCACTTCGCCGTCGCGAAGGGTATGAGTACACTTAGCAATAAGCACTTCGGGAGCACCTTTAGTGTATACGGTAAGTGATCCCGTGGGATTGGCTACCACTACGCTCATCATTTTGCGTTTTGAGTTGAACGAAATTTCGTTCACTTTTTGGTGGGACTGACCATCCTCCGCAGGTAAAAGCTGCTGCCTTATCCGTAGTAGCGCAATCTCGGTTTGCTCACCAAAATATTTTGGTTCTCCCTGATCGTCTACTCCCAGCATGGCGTTATTGCATAGCTGGCCACAGCGTAATAATTGCTGGGCGGTTTTATCCAATGTGTTCACTTCTTCTAAAGAATCCAACGAGTGAATTTGCCCATCGTAATACAGCTGCGTTACTGTCATCTCGTTGTGGGTGAGCGTACCGGTTTTGTCGGTACAAACAATATTTACCGCACCCACTGATTCCACGATGGGCAGGCGACGAATCAGGGCGTTTTTTCGGAACATAACGCGGGCCCCGGCCGCCAGGGCCAGTACCACTACGGCGGGCAAACCTTCCGGAATGGCGGCCACAGCCAGTGAGATAGCCGTTAGTAGCGAGGTGTAAAATCCGTACTTGAACACTCCAATAATAGCAATAGCTACCAGGATCACCAGCGTGATCAAAGACAATCGTTTACTCAGAATTCCCAGTTCAACCTGAAAGGAAGACTTTTCGGTTTCTAGCGTTTGCAATCGAGAGGCTACGTGCCCCATTTGCGTTCGCATGCCGGTTTCAGTGACTAGCACTTGGGCATTACCTCCGGTTACGTAGGTATTCATAAATACGGATTCTTCGGCTTCTTTCCGCACTGCCGCCGACTCACCGGTGAGTACTGATTCGTCTAGTTCCAGATGAAAGGCTTCTACCACTTTACCATCCGCAGTAACCATATCTCCTGATTCCAATAGTAGTAAATCACCGGGCACTACCTCCGCCGAAGGAATTTCCACTTCCTGGCCGTCACGGATCACCCGAGCGTGGGGAGTAGCCATTTTCTGGAGGGCTTCAATCGTCCGTTCCGCATTATAATCCTGGATAAACCCGAGCACTCCTGATAAAATGACAATGAATAGGATCAGTAGGGCATCGACTACGTTCGGTTCCTGATCGGGCAGAAAACCAATAGCCAGCGATACAATAGCGGCGGCAATCAACAATAAAATTAGGGGAGAGGTAAATTGCCTTACTAGAATACGGATGGGATGGGTCGTAGTCTGACGGATGATCTCATTGCGGTCAAACTTTTTCTGCTGTTGCTGAGCTTCTGTGGTAGTTAGACCTTTAAGGGCTGCTTTTTCTACAATTCCTTCCATATGGCTTAATTAAAGCCGTAAAATACGGAGGGGAGTTCTTGAAAGGAATGATTTAGATCACTGCGTTCGTCGAGTAGGAGCCCTACCTTTAGCTCAAAATAAATACCTAATAATTGATTACTCTTTTACCCCAAGCTTTACAAGAATATTTTATCACTACCGCTGAAATTTCGCAGTTTGCTAAGCGATTTTTTCAGCAAGTTTTCCGGCCACCCTACGAATTTGAGGAACTACTGCGACAGGCGTACCGGATTGGCTACCAATCGCTGCCGCTGGTTGGGGTTACGGGCTTTATTATGGGAGTGGTGCTTACGCTACAGTCCCGGCCTACGTTGATTGAGTTTGGAGCCGAATCCTGGATGCCGTCGATGGTAGGCATCTCCATTGTGCGGGAAATTGGCCCGGTGATTACGGCCTTAATCTGTGCGGGTAAAGTAGGTTCTAGCATTGGAGCGGAGCTAGGCTCAATGAAAGTAACTGAGCAGATTGATGCGATGGAAGTATCCGGTACTAATCCGTTTAAGTATTTGGTAGTAACCCGCGTCGTAGCCGCTACACTGATGCTACCGGTGCTGGTAGTATTCGCTGACACTATCGCTTTGGTAGGCTCATACTTAGTGGAAAACGCGAAGGGAGATGTAGGGTGGATGCTGTACTTCAATCAGGTGTTTGCCAACCTGGAGTTTGGGGATATTATTCCTTCCATTGGAAAATCCTTTTTCTTTGGTTTTGCTATCGGGTTGGTGGGCTGCTATCAAGGGTACTGTTCTGAGAAAGGTACCGAAGGAGTGGGTGCCGCCGCCAATACCGCCGTAGTGATGGCATCGATGCTGGTATTCATTCTGGATTTTCTGGCCGTACTGGTAGCCGATATTTTTTACAGCTTATGACCGAAGCCGCTCTACATCAATTTAAAGCTTCCGCTCCTGATTCTTTGGAGTCAGTAGTGGTAGTTCACCATCTGCGGAAGGCGTTTGGTGACCATGTGGTATTACGGGATTTTAGCATCAGCCTAAAAGAGAATGAAAATGTAGTAGTACTTGGTAAGTCCGGTTCGGGTAAGTCGGTACTGATTAAATGTATTGTGGGTTTGATACTTCCGGACGCTGGTAAGATTTACATATTAGGAAGAAGTGTTCCTGACCTGGAAGCGGAAACATTGGATATTTTACGGCGCGATCTAGGCTTTTTGTTTCAGTGGGGGGCACTGTACGATTCTATGACTGTTTGGGAAAACCTTATCTTCCCCCTTCGGAAACATAGCGATAAAACTAAGCAGCAGATTACTAAAAAAGTAGAAGAGGTACTAGAAAGTGTAGGATTGCCGGAAGCCTTGGATCTCATGCCGTCGGAACTCTCCGGAGGGATGAAAAAACGCATTGCGTTGGCTCGAACGCTGATGCTAGAGCCCAAGATTATCTTTTACGATGAACCCACCACTGGTCTGGACCCGGTTACTGCTAAGGAAATCAGCGAGCTTATTCGGGAGGTACAACAACGGTATCAAACGGCGGCCATCGTCATTACCCACGATATGAATTGCGTAAAAATTGCTGCTGACCGTATCATCGTATTATCCGATGGCATGAACTACGCCGAAGGCACCTACGACACCCTGAAACAATCGGATGATCCAGTAGTAACCGCATTTTTCCGGTAGAAACCAATTGAAGATGAAACAGCACGTTAGCCAAAAAATCAGATTAGGCATTTTCGTTACGGGAGGACTGTTTTTGCTTGCCCTTGCTTTGTACCTGATCGGTAATCAACGTAGTTTATTTAGCGCTCGCTTTCAATTGAGTACGTATTTTTCCGAAGTGAATGGTCTACGGGAAGGTGGTAGTATACGTTTTGCCGGAATTGATGTGGGTACCGTGAGCCAAATTACCATTATCAACGATACCAGCGTTCGGGTAGATATGTTGATCCGGGAAGATGTGCGAAAGCACATCAAAGAAAGTGCAGTAGCTACCATTGGCACCGACGGATTGGTGGGTAATGTAATCATCGATATCAAAGCTGGATACGGCGATGCCCCACCCATTGCACGTGACGATCAGATTGCTTCGCAGCCCAACGTAGACACCGATGCATTACTGCAAACGCTGAGTGTATCTAACAAAAATGTAGCCCGGCTTACGAAGAACCTGGTAGCGATCACCAACCAGATTAATGCCGGTAGGGGTGCCTTGGGAGTGATGCTTAAAGATGATTACCTGGCCAATGATTTACAACAAACCCTCGCTAACCTTTCCCAGGCTAGTGCCCGAACGACGGCAACCGTGACCAAGCTGGAAAGTATAGC
>CAKZPJ010000011.1 GCA_937138955.1 uncultured Flammeovirgaceae bacterium
TTCTACTTCTACGGTCTCCCGTGCTCTGCACGATCATCCGCGCATTTCGATATCTACTAAGCGAGCTGTACGGATACTAGCCCAAGAGCTGAATTTTCAACCTAATCCCCTGGCCATGAATCTGCGAATGCAGCGAACCAAGACCATCGGAGTGATCGTGCCTAAAATCAGCTATCCGTTCTATGCATCGGCCATCACTGGCATTGAATCAGTAGCCTTTCAGGAAGGATACAATATCGTTATTTGTCAGTCTAATGAATCTTACGAACGAGAAGTAGCGAATATTAAATCACTTTTATTAAGCCGGGTAGATGGTATTGTGGTTTCTTTAGCCGGTGAAACCGAACAGTATTCTCATTTTCAGAAGGTGTTAGACCGAGGTGTACCCCTGGTTTTCTTCAATCGAATTTGCCCCGATCTATCGGTATCTCAGGCAGTGATTGACAACTTCTTGGCGGCTACCCAGGCCGTTAGCTCACTTATTCAGCACGGTTGTAGACGAATTGGACTGCTGGCTGGACCTGCTAAAATTGAGATCAGTAATGAACGCTTACGAGGCTATCAGAAAGCACTAGCTCAACACCAAGTTCCGTTTGATTTGAATTTAGTTGCGCACTGCGATTATAGCGAAGCTAGCGGATATGCCCAGGCTACCCACCTGCTTCAACTACCGAGTCCCCCGGACGGAATATTTGCTGTAAGCGATCGGTTGGCTATTGCTGCTATGAGAGCACTTAAAGACCACAATAAGCGTATTCCGGAAGATATAGCAGTGGTTGGGTTTAACAATGATCCGGTAGCGATGGTCGTTACTCCCCAGCTATCTACCATTGATCAGAATGCTGAACAAATGGGTGAAACCGCTGCTAAACTATTGTTTGATCAGCTACGATCGCCAGATGCAAAAACTAGGAAAATCACGCTAAAAACCCGGTTATTGGAACGGAAATCCGTAAAAAAATAGTAGTTTGCGACTCCCAATATTTTTAGAACTATTAATCCTAACTTCTATGAAAAAGTTTGAACCCGGCGTACTATACGGCGATACCCTAATAGAATTTTTTGATTACGCCAAAGAAAAAGGGTTCGCTCTACCCGCTGCCAATGTGATCAGCAGTAATTCAATTAATGCTGCTTTAGAAACTGCCCGAGAGGCACAATCAGCCATTATTATTCAGTTTTCTAACTCAGGTGCGGCGTTTCTGGCCGGTAAAGGATTGAGTAATGATGGTCAACAAGCCTCTATTGCTGGAGGAATCGCCGGAGCCCAGCACGTGCATACCATGGCCAAGCACTACGGAGTACCAGTGATCTTGCATACTGATCATGCCGCCAAAAAGCTACTTCCCTGGATTGATGGCTTACTAGATGCCGGTGAAGAGTACCATAAGCAACACGGTCGTCCGTTGTTCAGCTCGCATATGCTAGATCTTTCGGAAGAGCCGCTAAAAGAGAATGTAGAAATTAGCAAAAAGTACTTTGAGCGGATGAATGCCCTAGGTATGGCGATTGAGGTTGAACTGGGCGTAACCGGTGGCGAGGAAGACGGAGTAGATAATACCGACGTAGATGTTTCCAAACTCTACACTCAGCCCGAAGAAGTAGCGTATACCTACGAAGAATTGAAGCAGGTTGGTGATCGCTTTACCGTAGCCGCCGCCTTTGGTAACGTACACGGAGTATACAAACCGGGTAATGTGAAACTGACTCCTACCATATTACGCGATTCTCAAAAGCACATTGAAGAAAAGTATAGTACTTCTAGTAAGCCGGTATACTTTGTATTTCACGGGGGTTCAGGTTCCACCCAAGAAGAAATACGGGAAGCGATTGGCTACGGAGTGATTAAAATGAACATCGATACTGATTTACAGTGGGCCTTCTGGGACGGAGTTCGCAACTATTACGAAGATAAAAAAGGCTACTTGCAAGCTCAGATTGGAAACCCTGAAGGGGACGATAAACCCAATAAGAAGACCTACGATCCTCGCGTTTGGCTACGCGAAGCCGAAAAAAGCTTCATAACGCGCCTCACCGAAGCCTTCGAAGATTTGAACGCGGTAGGGTCTAACGCATAATGATTAATCAATGACTGATGAATAATGAATAGTGGAATCACATTACTCATCAGTTATCAATCACCCAATTAGTTTTTTCACTATCACATTTAGTGAAAACTGGGTAGCTGAAACTTGATCTTCCCGAGTGAGGGTAGTTACCGACTGGTAACAATCTTCGCTCGGTTGACGATACACCTCCAGTTGTTTCTTGAAGAGTACTGATGTCTCAAAACAATGTAAAGTATGAAATACAACATGTCCTTTCAGGAAAGAGCCAAGTTAGCCATGGAACAGTTATCCAAGCAATTGCCAGTTACCTTAAAGCAGGCACGCCAACAAGCTCAGTGGTTGAAGCAGATAAGCAGTACAAACAGCAAGAAACAGAGGAGTTAGTTGCCTATGCTGTGCAGAATAAGCTTTGGGTAGAAACCATCAATTTCTCCAACTTCATATCCGCCGGAGCCGAACAGCGAGTGTACATTAAGGATGAGAAATCAGTATATAAACTGAATGACTCAATCTATTATGCCTCTTGGATAGATTATCTACACAATTTATTACTCAATAACTTCTTTTTTCCTGATACTGCTTATCAGCTAGTGGGCTTTCACCAGCAAGAAAATACCTTGTATGCCGTAGTAACTCAACCTTTCGTAAGAGCTAATCAGCCTACGAATTTAGCACTGGTAAAAGCTTTTATGGAGAATAATGGGTTTGAGAACACGCGTAATCATGATTATTATAATCCAGAACTTGGTATAATATTAGAAGATTTGCACGATGAAAACGTGCTCACCCAAAATGGCGTACTTTTCTTTATTGATACCGTCTTTTACATCAAGCCCGAAGTATTCTGGAATTGATAATGTCCAATAGACGAGAAATCCCTACCCTGTAGCCCGAATACCGCCAGAGATAGCATTCACGGTTAGTAATAAATCTATCAGAATAGATTCATCGCCGTTACCGGAAGCTTTGTTGCTGCGCCAAGTGCGGATTTGGGAAATCTGGTGTTGATGCAACGTGGCTAGCTTAGGTTGGCGCAGGGCAATCATTTTGGCAATGCGGGGCCTTCGTTCTTGAATAGTGCTACCGTAAATGGTTTCAATAACTTGTCGGGTACGGTTCAGTTCGGCCAGTATCTGCTCCATAAACCGGTCGCGAAGGTTGCTATCTTCTACCAAAGCAGCGTAGTCGTGCATAATAGATTCATCGGCAATCAGCACCCCCGAGCTAGAGTTCGTTAGAATATAGCGAAGTGGGGCGTAGCTTATGGCCTGTTCCTTAAGAAGGGCAAAGTCTTCGGGGCGTTCATTTTGTAATTGCTCTAGGGCAGTACCCACTCCGTACCAAGCAGTTAGAGAAAAACGAGCTTGGCTCCAACTAAATACCCAGGGAATGGCTCTCAAGTCATTCAAGGTTCGTTGTCCGGTACGTCGGGCAGGGCGTGAACCAATGCGACTAGCTTCAATCACATCAATGGGCGTAGCTTGGGAGTAAAAGTCCATAAAGCCATCTGCTTTCAGCAACTTTCCGTAGTACTGGCTACTTACGTCCGATAGATAATCCATGATTGGTTCTAGCGGATGGTTGGATGCTTCCGTGCCTTGCTGTCGAATGGTGGCTTTGGTTGTTCCAGCCAGCATCAGTTCCAGGTGATACGTGCTAGTGATCAGGTTGGCGTACTTCTGGGCAATAGTTTCGCCTTGTTCAGTCAGACGATAATCGCCCTGCAAACTTTGGTGAGGTAAAGATTCCAGAAAGCGATGTGTCGGCCCACCGCCCCGGCTCACGGTACCCCCTCGGCCGTGAAAGTAACGAATGCGTACTCCGTGTTTTTTTCCAACTTCGGTGAGATTTCTTTGTCCCCGATTCACATTCCAGAGGCTTGCAAAAATACCGCCATCTTTGTTACTATCGCTGTAGCCGACCATTACCTGCTGCACTGGTGCGGCCTGCTTAGGCTCACTCGCTTGATTTTGTTCTTGCTGGTAAGCTAAACTTCGTTGGGTAATAGGGTGCTCCAGAAACTTATCTAGAATCTTCGGGCTGCCTTTCAAGTCATCAATTGTTTCAAACAGTGGCACTACCGGAAGCTCACTGACTAGCCCTTCATCGCTCCAGAAAACTAATCCGGCTTCGCGACCTAGCAGATACACCGTGAGCAAATCGGAAACGCTGCGCGTCATACTAATAATGAGTGCACCTAGTCCGTTGGAACCGTAGTGTTGAATAAACTGATGTACTACTCGATAGCAATCCAGTACCGCCTGCGCTTCTTTTGGCAATACTGCTTCAGCCTGCGTAAACGGACGAGCCGATTGAAGTTCTCGCTCTAAAAAATTGATACGTTGTTCTTCCGACCAGTCGGCATAATCGGTGCTTGGCAGATCGCCATTCGTGAGTACAGCCGCTTGTAATAACTGGGAAACGGCCTTATCGTGGAAACCGCTGTTTTGCCGGATATCTAATGAGGCTAGATGAAAGCCAAATGTCTGCACTTTACGAACGATAGGTTCTATCTCGCTCTGAGCTACTGAATGGGCGTTCACCTGGTGAAGTGTTTCTTCTAATAGCGTAAGATCATTCAGCAGTTCGGAGCTTCGTTGGTAGGAATACGGTTTTTCGTTTAAGTTACCGTATATATCTAGCGGAATACAGTGGGACATTAGATTGACCAACTGTCGCCACGGCTCGTTAGTATTACGCGTCAGAATAGCCTTCGATGGCTCACCTATGCGCTCGCTTATTTCGCCTATCTTCTTTTTCAACTGATCCGGAACTACCCCCCGGGTATCAGTGAAGCTTAGCTTAGCCGCTAATTGATCTAAATCTCGGGCATGCAATTGTAGTGCTTGGCGACGAAGTTCTTGTAGCGTTTCTTCGGTTACTTCGGAAGTTACGAAGGGGTGTCCGTCGCGGTCGCCGCCCACCCAATCGCCAAATCTGATTTGAGGAAGTGCTTTATAGGTTTCTACTTGTTTAGGATCGAAGCCAGCGTAGCTCCAGGCATCGCGCAGCCGCTGGTCTACCCGCACTAGACTCTGAGGAAAGACGTAGGTCAGATAATACATCATGTTCCGTAACTCATCCGATACGGTCGGCTTTTCCAAGTAGATTTCACCGGTGCGCCATAAAATCTCCAGTTGGTTTTTAATAGCTTCGCGGATGCCCTGCTGCTCCTGAGGTGTCCATACCGGATTCTCCCGTTTTACGAGGAGTAAGTACATATCGCGCAAGTGGCGTAACACCGTTGCTCGTTTAGCTTCGGTAGGATGAGCGGTAAACACCGGCTCAATACGAATCTGTGGTAACTGGGCAGCAATATCTTTTTCTGAAAAACCTTCCTTGGTTAACTGCTGAAACGCCTTAGCCCACAACCCCGAAATCCGATCCAAACCATCTTCAGTTTCTAGCTTACGTCTATATTGAGCAGTAGCATTTTCTTCTACCAAGTTTAACCACTGAAAGTAGGTAGCAAACAGCCTTACCATGTTACGGTTCATTGTTTCCGGTTCGTGGTCAATAGCATTAGCCAACTGAGGTTCTCCCAATGATTGGAGTACCTCGCGAAGGCAGTCGCTCAGAAACTGGGTATCGTTTTCTACTTTTTCAACATCAATGGAAGCATCGGTAACAAGCATAGAAAATGTGAGATATGGGATAAGAAATATGAAAAATTGAAAGTTGACAATTGGCAGTAAAAAGTCAATAAAAGCGTCCGCTCATAGATAGTGATGATGGGTGTTCTAAGATGCACCAAAAACCAACCCTCAAAACTAATTTATAATAGTTATACTATTACGTTTAGTTGCAATACCCTATCTTGATAGATACAATCTTAGGAATAACTAGACGAAAATTCTACGAAAAAATTAAAAAAGTAATTTAGACCAAAAGAAACATGAAGCTAGAAACCATTTTTAAGCATAATCAGCAATGGGTGCAGGAAAAACTCAGTATTGACAATGAGTACTTCGAGAACTTAGCAAAAGGACAGCAGCCTGAAATTTTGTATATCGGCTGTTCAGATAGCCGGGTGACCGCCGAGGAGATGATGGGAGTCAGTTTAGGGCAGGTATTTGTCTATCGCAACATCGCCAATATGGTTTCTAGTCTGGACCTAAGTGCCATGTCGGTTATCAACTATGCGGTGAATCATTTAGGGGTAAAGCATATCGTGGTGTGCGGACACTACTACTGCGGGGGGGTGAAAGCCGCAATGCAAGCTCAGGATTTGGGTATTCTAAATCCCTGGCTTAGAAACATTCGGGATGTGTATCGACTGCATAAAGAAGAACTCAATGCAATAGAAGATGAAGATGAGCGCTACAATCAGTTAATCCGGCTAAATGTGCGGGAGCAATGTGTGAATGTGCTAAAAACTGCCGAAGTGCAGGTAGCTTACCGTAAAAACGCTCTTCAGGTACACGGGTGGGTGTTCGATATCCGCACCGGTCAGATTATCGACCTTGAACTAGACTTAGACAAAATTCTGGGAGGTATTATGGAAATCTATGCGTTAAGTTAGCGTTCTTGGCCAGCTAGAAAGACAACAGCCCATGACCCCGAAGCGTCATTCATCAATAAGTACGCGAGCGGAACAGCGATCACGATAGCCAGCAGTACCATTTTCACAAAGCTAGCGAGCAGTAGTATGATGATCTGCAGTACGGAAGCTCCTAGCACCTTACGGATGCCAATCTCCTTATTGCGACGCTCGGCCATGTAAGAGGCCAGTCCGAACAGACCTAGGCAAGCGATTAAAATAGCTAATATTGAGAAGGTTTGGGCGAGATCCGCCATGCGGGACTCAGCCTGGTATATCCGCCCGAACTCATCGCTTAGAAACCAGTAGTCAAAATCAACGTTTGGACACACCTCTTTCCACTGATTTTCTAAGTATGCTAAATGTGTTTATAAGTTCTCGGTAGGCAGTTTCGCATAAACGATCTGTGGGGTGTGGGCGGGCGTTTATCGCCAGTGGCTCAATCGTCTGATGCATAGAGCGGTAGGGGAAATCTTCCACCACCCCGATAACCGTACCCGAGCGTTCGGTTTGGGAATTACGGACTTCCATACCTAATACTTCGTCTAGTTCCACCCCCAAATTCCGCAAAGCGGCTTCATTCAGAAGATAAGCGTTAGAATCAGATGGGTTGCTCGAGTCAAAGAAGCGGCCGGTAATCAGTTCCAGGTCGTAGACCAGGTTTGTATATGCTTGACTATAGGCGATTTACTATTTTGGCTAAAAGGCTATATTTGTCCGGTTTCAGGGCGGATCTGCTCTATATCGGACAAATAATTGACTCGGCTAATTCTTTAGTCAGTGATGTAAAAGTTCAGATTAGCGATCTAGTAAGTAGGATTTTAGAGACTCATAATCCGGTGAGATAGACTCAGCTTTTTTAGGCTGATTAATTGCTTCTTTCAACGGTTCGGGCATAGGAATGGCTTCGCCGATAGCTTTTTCTACGGTGTCTTTAAACTTAGCTGGATGAGCCGTGGCTAGTATTACTCCGTTCACCCGGGCGGGCTGTTTATCTAGGTAATCTTTCAGCCCTAGGTAGCCAACTGCCGTATGAGGGCACATGATATAGCCGTAGTAGTCCTCATACACTTCCATGATAGCCTGCTTAGTATTTTCGTCCGAATAGCGGTTGCCAGAAATATCTTCCTGAATAGAGTTCAACAGTTCTTCGTCCGAACCAGCGTAGCCGTAGAAGGCCAATAAACGAGCGAAGTTACTCGGGTTACCTACATCCATAGCGTTAGAAACGGTTTGAACAGACGGGCGCGGAGTAAATTTCCCGGTTTCTAAATACTCCGGTACTACGTCATTAGCGTTAGTGGCGGCAATGATGTGGTCGACCGGCAAGCCCATTTGCTGAGCAATAAGTCCACCACAGAGATTGCCGAAGTTACCGCTAGGTACGGAAAATACTAGTGGCCAATCAGGATTAAACGCTAGGTCACGCTTCAGCTGAGCGTAGGCGTTGAAGTAGTAGAAAGACTGCGGAATCAATCGGCTAATATTAATTGAATTAGCTGAAGACAAAGACACTTGCTTCCGCAGCTCCTGATCTAGAAAGGCTTCTTTCACCATGCGTTGGCAATCATCGAAGGTGCCGGAAACTTCTAGAGCCGACACGTTATTACCTACCGTAGTAAGTTGCTTCTCCTGAATCTCACTGACCTTCCCGCTGGGATACAGCAGCACTACGTTGATGCCAGGAACGTTCAAAAAGCCTTGAGCTACGGCACTGCCAGTATCGCCGGAGGTAGCAACCAGAATTGTTCTTTCCTTTTCCTGCGGCGACTGCTGTAGAAACCAGGACATAGTACGCGCCATAAATCGAGCACCGAAATCCTTAAACGCCAGTGTCGGCCCGTGAAAGAGTTCCAGTACGTGAATTTCGTCATCCAGCGTAGCTACTGGAGCCGGAAAATCTATTGCGTCTTCCACCAAATCGCGCAATCTAAGCGCGGGAATCTCATCCGCCAGCAATGTAGTAGCTACTTGAAAAGCAATTTCAGGAAAAGTAAGTTTCTCTATTTCATCCAGAAATGACTCATCTAGCGATGGTATAAAAACTGGCATGTACAATCCGTTATCCGCCGGTAGGCTCTGAAAAACCGCCTCCTGAAAAGAAACTGTTTGTGATCGATCAGTATCGTTAGTGCTGTATAATTGCATGTCTTTTAGTTCACAGTTTGCAGTTGAATGAATAATAAGTACTGATTATTGGTCAGTTTCATAACAAGTTATTGTCTACTACGCCGACTTTGTCATTGTACACTGCACATTGTTCACTGTTCATTGATAATTCTCGGCCCTTGTTGATTAATGCCGGAGACGTAAAGGTCGCTATCGATGTTGAGAGCACCAAACGTGTTTTGCATTTTTCGGCCTACTTCTTCTGCTGTGGGTTGGTTTTTGCTTAAGGCGAAGATGGATGGGCCCGAACCGGATATGCCACAACCCAAGGCTCCGGCATTCATAGCACTAATTTTTACACTATCGAAGCCGGGAATGAGCAGCGAGCGGATAGGCTCGATGATTACATCTTGCATCGAACGACCGATCAACTCAAAATCGCCCTGCCATAGTCCGGCAATCAGTCCGGCGGTGTTGCCCCACTGAATAGTTGCATCTTCCAGTGAGATTTGCTTGCGCAAAATACTACGGGCATCGCGCGTCTGTACTTCCACGTGCGGATGAATGACGGTAGCAAACAGTCCCTCAGGAGTGGGTATTCGGATTACATCTAGCGGATCGTAACTACGGACGAGTACGAATC
This sequence comes from uncultured Flammeovirgaceae bacterium, assembly GCA_937138955.1. GTDB lineage: Bacteria > Bacteroidota > Bacteroidia > Cytophagales > Cyclobacteriaceae > Tunicatimonas. Next base: position 9,362 of record CAKZPJ010000011.1, read on the forward strand.
CGCCCATCAGTGCGGGAGCTACGTTATCGGCGTGAGCGGAACCACAGGCCAGACGTTCTCCTTCCATGGCAAACGGAAGTAGCTTTTCTCGCTTGTGAATTGCCTTTTCTGGTTCGTGACGAAGCAGTAGTTCATTGGCGGCATGCAGACCAGCTACGGCACTAGCCGCACTGGAGCCCAACCCACTTCCTAGTGGCATATTTTTATACAGCGTAATTTCTACTCCGTAGTCTGATTGTACCTGTTCCAGCAGTTGTTTCACCACAATGCTGACGGTATTCTTATCCGGATCAAGCGGAAGCTTACCTTCGTCGCCAATAATTCTCTTAATTACCACTCCGGGTTTATCGCACAATTGCATCACTACCTCATCACCGGGATTGTCAATGGCAAATCCCATAATGTCGAAGCCGCAAGCAACGTTGGCCACGGTGGCCGGAGCAAATACCCGAATTGTTTTATCCAAGAGGTGAATCCTTTCTGCTAAGGCGCAAAAATACGAGAATCTGTTAGAAAAGGGAGGAAGTGTTTAATATTGGGCATGAAGGGCTTCTCTGATCCCGTTACCGTTATGAGCTATACGCTCAATTTTTTCTTTCACTCCTGGCTTATGAGCCTCATAGCTATAGTCTAATTGAAAAGCCCTGCCACAATTTTTACATTTGAACCGTTGCTGTCCACTTTGCTGACCCGCCTCGATTAGCTTGTCGCTTTGGCAATATCGGCACTTTGCCGTTTGTGTAATCATGTGTTTTCAGCAAAGATAATCATAGAAACTGTTTTGACCCATTACCAATATTTCTATCCTGTTGCCAAGGCTCCTCTTCTGTTCTTACCTCGTCAATATGAGCAATTCTTCTGTTCAAGCATTGGTTCGACAAGACATTAAGTTCGCATTCAGCTACATTGAGCCAAGAACCATGTTCTGGCTTATAAACAAATTTAAATTTATTCAGCAACGCTTTTGCTTTTGCAGCAGGATAGAACCGCGCGACGGTCGCTCGTAGAAAGCCGCAGGGTCGTGAGTGTTTAGATTATCTAGAATGACAGTGATGCATTCGGCCTCTGGATAAACCTCTTCGGCCAGGTAATTCATAAACGTGACCCTCGCGGACGAGCTATCTCGGTGGCTTACTACACCGTAGTACACAAAAAAGATTTTCAACCTGAAGCCGCTACCGATGCTCAAGCCGTCCGGTGGTTTTCGCTAACCAATCTGCCTACGTTGGCTTTTGATCATACTGAGATTCTAGAGAAAGCGATTGAATTATTGAATCAGTACGTTTTCGTCATATCCGAGGGAGTGACAATTATAAAATCAGCCACCTGCTGATTTTCTTCTAGCAGACTATCCAATTTCGTCTGTTCCACACAGGATATAGTTTTGATTACTAAGCTCGGTGACTGCTGCTGAAGATACCAGTAAATTCCCTCGAAGTTATCGCTGTGGTAAGAACCATTGATGTGTAAGAACGTATCGCCACTCTCCATATTTTGCTGAATAAAGTGAGCCATCGTTGCGTCTTTGATCGCTTGGGCTTGTACCATTTTTTCACCGCTCATACTACCGTGAGTAGTGTTGCCTCCCATCATGTTTAGCATATTTTGATAACCAGGCAGGGTAGTGTCAATTTCTACGGGTAGCGGAGCAATCCAGTGCTTGGCTTGATCGGCTAAACTGTCTAGCCAGTCAATTCCTTGGCGAGATACCAAGCTGGCGTAGCGACGGGGGATATTGGTAGCAATTACGGGTACGTTGTTTCCCTTAGAAAAATCTACGATTGGTTCGTAGTCAGTACCGTAGTTATCCCAGAGCTTTGCTTCCTGCGTGAAGTGTCGCTTTTCAATAGTTCCAGCTAGATATTCATTTACCAATAGTTGATTATCAGCCTCCAGCATTTCTAAACCCACACCCAAGTTGCTATCCTGAGCGTGTAAATCCTTAGCAACCTGTAGTTCTAGCCAGTGGACTAGCGCGTTGTTATGAAGCTCACCAAACAATACTACGTCTGCCTGAGTAAGTTCAGCAATCATACTATCGTAAGGAATGGTTTTTCCAGCTTGATCAAAAATCTGATAGGCAGGTTTATCCACAGCCGACTGAGTTAGTAATATTATAGGGAGTAACCAATATATCATGTCCGCTCTTCTCGTAAAGTGACACAGGCTCGGCGACATACTCCCCCCAGTGGCGGATTAAATTTAGAAACTTGCACTTCTACCGCATCTACCTGTGAAAATTGCTGAAGTATCCGTTGAATAATTCGGAGGGCAATATGCTCAAGCAGCTTAGCCGGTTTTTCCATCTCTTCCTTTACCGTTTGGTACAATCGGGCGTAATCAATCGTTTCCTTTAGTTTGTCATGGATTGCTGCGTTTATGACATTGGCCTCTACAATTACGTCCACGTTGTAGCGGTTTCCCGTTTTTCTTTCTTCTTTGTGGTAACCGTGGTACGCAAAAAATTCTAACCCCTCTAGCAGTATCTTGGCCATAAACCTAGTTATTAATCAATTTCGTCGAAAAACGATTTTTTAGTAGACCTTTCCGTGCTAACCGATTGTGGTACTGGCTTCGGTTCTTCCTCCGTATTGCTTTTAGGCTTTTCTTCAGACTCCTCTTTCGCTGGAGAAGCATCCAAAACAGGAGTCGAGGATACAGATTCGGGTTCAGGCACTGTATTAATTTCTGATTCTTGCTCAAGCTCTTCTTCTACCAAGTTTGATTCAACAGCCGAAGGTATTTCCGCTTCGGTTATTTCTGTTTTTGGAGCAGGAATTTCTGATATCTTTTGTTCAAACTCTGATGTCTGTTGAGAGACAAAAGCGTAATACTCTTCCCGAACCGCCGACGCCTCTGGGCCAGTTGATTGAGCCTTGGAAGTTCGACGTTCACTAGCACGCTCCGCAGTCTGCATTGCTTTCTGGGCGGCGTTTTCAAGTTGAAATAGCAAATCGTCGTACTGGTTTTCGGCATCTTGGCGTTGCTGCTTCAGTTCCTGCAACCGCTGTTCCATCTCATCAATAATATTTTTTGCTTTGCCCTTGGCATGTTCTAAAATTTGATGGGCTTTCGTCTTAGCTTCATTGATTACTTCTTCGCCTTTGAGTTCGGCCTCCCGTACTTTTAGCTCCGCAGTCTTATTGGCTTGCTCTACTAAATTGGCTCCGGTATCTTCCGCCGTTTTAAGCGTTTTGTACAGCGAACTTTCTACTTCTCGCAATTTTTCAACTTCCTTTTGTGAAGCATCTAAGCGATAACGCATCTCGCGATTATCTTCCAAAATACGTTCCCACTCCTGCGACATGGTTTGCAGAAACGCATTTACTTCATCTTTATCATACCCACGAAAGTTGCGTTCAAACTCTTTCTGTCGTATTTCGGCGGGGGTAATTTTCATAGTTCTGGTGTCTTGGTAGTAGATTTATTCAACTGGATGGCCTCTCCAGATTCCATACAGATATTGTACGATCATCGCTGGCGGAGATGATTGGCTGATGTAATCCATCTCCGGAGTAGTCTAGCCACAGCAGCCGATTAACGGATGTTCCGTGTCCGGCGTGTCTTGCTTTGTCAATAACCCTCAATAACTGAAAACGTTCAGCATCCCATATTTTCACTGACTTATCCATGCTACAAGTAGCAAAAAGTCGGCCATCTGGCTGAAAATCAATATGATTGATCGCGTACATATGCGCTACAATACTTTCGTGAAGTTCATAATTTTTTCGGGTATCCCAAATTTTCAGGTGGGCATCCCGGCTTCCTGACAGCAGAAAGCGATGGTCGGAAGTAAATTTCAGGGTAAAAACCGAGTTCTGGTGAGCATTAATTGTCTTTTTTAATTGATAGGTTGTCAGGTCATAAACTCTAATAGAATTATCGCTGTATCCCACTACTAATTCTTGGTTCTCAGGATGAATGGCGATACTTCGGGCTCGTTCATTAGATTCTTTTATATGATGTAGGATTGCCAATTTTTTATAATGTAGTACGGTAACTTGTCCATCGCTAGTAGCTACAAAAATCTGATCCTGGTGCGTTTTAATATCGAAAATTGATGCCTGAGTCATTTTCAGCGAACCTAGTGGCTTATTCCCATCAAGGTCAATCACGTGAATACCTTCGTAGTTTTGCCCAACGATCAGATGATTGAAATGCGGATTGAAATGCAGAGCATACACCGAAGCTTCTACTCTAGCAATCACTTTCCCCTGCTCAGGGTTCTGTAAACCCCAACGGACTACCATTCCATCTCCTCCCCCCGAGATAAACACACCCGATTCACCCGTGGGCGCTAGGGTGTAAACACAGTCTCGATGTCCCCGCAGGGTATGAATCTTTTGTACATTTGGTCGGTTCATATACGTTAGTTAACCTTTTATGCCGCTAGTAAAGTTAGAAAAGATCAACCAGAATTCTTCCTGGGCTTTGTGGAAGATTGAAGAAACTGCCGAACTGTTAACAAAATACGTGCATCTTCCTTCTGATGATCTTACTGAATTACGAGAGATTCACCATCCGCGTAAGAAGTTGGAGTGGCTTTCGGGTAGAGCGGCACTTCGGGCTTTATTAGATGTGGAGAATCATTCAGATTTTCGTCTTATGAAAGACGATTTTGGTAAGCCCTATCTACCTGAGCGGTCTTTCCATATTTCGTTGGCTAACTCTTTTCCTTACGGAGCGGCCATTATTCACCGTCACCATCCTGTAGGCATTGATATTGAAAAGCCCTCTACCAAATTACTGCGAGTAAAACATAAATTTCTTAACTCAGCCGAAGCTGATGAAGCTTTGGATGACCTGGAAAAACTATGCGTTTATTGGGCTGCGAAAGAGTCACTGTACAAACTTTACGGTCGTAAGCAATTGAGCTTAAAGCAAAATATTGAAGTCAGCTCTCCAACCAATCAGCCGGTTTCAGCGTCTATACTTCTAAACGATCAGGCTACCCAATTCCGGTTAGATACATTTCGCTGGGATGAATTTTACATTGTATTTAGTCACATCGTTTAGTTATATTCTAATTTACTGGTGAACCTTACCTATATCTTACACTGTTATCTTACTAAAGAACTATTTTTTCTATCTTAGGTATAAATAAGAGATTATGCTGAAGATTATACGTCATACGGTTATTGGGTTAATTGCATTTATCTTGAGTGCATCTTTATTTATCCAGTCTGATCAAATTCAAGATTTTACCTTACCTAATGTGGTTAGCGGTACGGATTTTTCTTTATCGCAGTACAAGAATGCTGAAGCAGTTGTCATTATTTTTACTAGTCTTTACTGCCCTTACGCCAAATTTTACGAAGATCGTATCTCTAGATTAGCTGACCAATATCGTAATGATTCCAAGGTTCGATTTATTCTTATCAATCCTAATAATCCAGCTAAAAGCAGGGCTGATGCCTCCGAAAATGTTGCTGCTCTTGCCAAACGTCGTCGGTTGGGAATTCCGGTTTTGATTGATCAGTCTCAACAAGTGGCTGATTTATTTGGTGCTGAGAAAACACCTGAGGCTTTTGTACTCACACCTTATCAAGATTCTTTCCGAATTGCTTATCGCGGGGCTATTGATGATAACCCTCAAGTTGAGATAGATGTTCGACACCACTACCTCCAATCTGCAATTAATTCTGCTTCTCAGCGTCAACCTATTGTTGTTGATCAAACCACAATCACAGGTTGCATGATTAAACGATAGTACTACGTATTATGAATGTTCTTTTAAAACTTCTCTTAGATACGATAAAAAGTCAGCAGAAAATTCTTTTCGCCTAAGAGCAAACTCTACTGTTGTTTTCAAAAAGTCTAGTTTGTTTCCAATATCGTATCTCTTTCCCTCAATTGTATTTGAGATAAGCATCTCTCGCTTCATCAGCAAATGCAATGCGTCTGTCAGTTGAATTTCATTGCCTTTTCCTTTTGGAGTATTTTCTATAGCTCGGAAAATTTCAGGAGTTAGAATATACCGACCCGCAATTGCCAAATTAGAAGGAGCTTGTTCAGGGGAAGGTTTTTCTATTAGACTTTGTACTTCTACCAGTTTTTCGCTAATATTTTTTCCTCCAGCAATACCATACCGTGAAACTTTGTCTTTGGGAACCTCCTCTACCGCAATAATAGAACAGCGGTACTGCTCGTAAGTATCTATCAACTGCTGAGTAACCGGAATCACCGAGCTTACTACAGTATCACCGAGAAGAACTGCAAACGGCTCATTTCCTACGTGCTGCCGAGCATGATAAATAGCATCACCTAAGCCGTTTACCTCTTTTTGCCGGATATAATGAATATTAGCCATATCGGCAATTCGCATCACTTCATTATAGAAGCTTTCGTCCTCCTTTTGAGCTAAACGAGATTCTAGCTCATAATTTCGGTCGAAGTGATCTTCTATGGTTCGTTTCCCTTTACCTGAGATAATCAATATATCGTCAATCCCCGAGTCTACTGCCTCCTGCACTACATATTGAATAGTTGGGGTATCAATAATGGGAAGCATTTCTTTAGGTTGTGCTTTGGTAGCTGGTAAAAACCTAGTACCTAATCCCGCCGCCGGAATAATTGCTTTTCTAACCATGATTTAAAATGTATAGGGCTTAATTACCCGTGCATTAATTTTTTTAAGTTCTACCACTAGTTTGTTCAGCACTTCGTCATCTTTATACACTCCAATAATTGAACCGCCTGAACCTGTAAATTTAGCCGAAGCTCCGCACCTACGCGCAGTGGCTACTAATTCTTTATTACTAGCGCTAATGTTCATAATTTCGCATCGTAGATCGAAATTCTCATTCATTAGCTCATGCAAAGCTTTCTCATCCTGTTTCTGAATAGCCTCCTTGCCTGCTTCTGCTAAAGCAGCTATTTTTCCAATTGTTTTAATTACTTCTTTATCCCCTTTATCAAATCGTGCTCTTACATCATTGAATACTGCGCCCGAGACTTTCCCCAAATCAATTTTGTACGCCATATATAGTTTTGGTAGTAGAGTAGGATCTAGTCGTTCGTAATTTCCTCCCCTCTGCTTCCGCATAATTTCTTCATTAAAGTCCATGTACACACAGCCTTCATAGACTTGGGCAACCCGATCCTGTAAGCCAGCGTTAATTCCCAGCTCATCTACTTCAGCCGATAGAATTAGCGTAGGTAATACTTCTACAGGTATTTCCACCTCATAGTATTCCATTAATGCTCTCATGGTAGCAGTAATAATAGCACTCGATCCGGCTAGACCTACTTGCCGAGGAATTGAAGAATGGTAGCGAATAGTAAAATTTTTACTAGTTAACCTTATATTCTGCTCCTCAGCGTATTCACAGAATCGCTTAATAGCAGCTTTGATTAAACGTGAACCACCGTAGTATCCTGTTAATTTTACTGAGTCTACCAGATGATAGATATTGCGATATATGTTATCGTCTTGCTCCTGCTGTTCTATTTGTAGTTCAGGGGAGGGGTAGAGCGAGATTCTTGCTCCAAAATTACGGACGATGATTGAGATTGTTTTCCCAAAGTACCCGTCTGTGGGGTTACCTAATAAACCAGCTCGCGCGTAGGCAGTAGTTTCTATAATTCCGTGACTCATATCTTATATTGACGATAAGTCAAATATAGTCATAAATCTGACTGAAATTTCTGAGCGAGATCGAATAAAAAACCCCCCATCTCTTTTCAGGGATGGGGGATTGATAAGAAAAAGGCGGCGAC
>CAKZPJ010000012.1 GCA_937138955.1 uncultured Flammeovirgaceae bacterium
TAAGAGATTACTACCAACCTTCCTTGGGGTAGTAGCACCTCCGCGCACTGCGTAAGCAGCTCCTTTAACACATCGAGTTCTTCATTCACCTGTATACGTAACGCTTGAAACACCTGGGCGTAGTATTTAAACTCTCGACCTTTTGGAGCAAAGCGGTTTAAAACCTGTTTTAAATCATCCACCGTTTGCAAAGAATTTTGTACTCGTTCAGCTACAATAGCCTGCGCCAATGACTTAGCATTTTTCACCTCACCGTACATGCCAAATAGCTGGTGAAGCTGAGCCTCACTGTAGCTGTTAAGAACGCTAGCAGCAGTAGCTTCTTTAGTAGTATCCATTCGCATATCGAGTGGCCCTGCAAAGCGAGTTGAGAACCCTCGGTCTGGGACATCAAACTGATGAGAAGAGACTCCCAAATCACCCAAAATTCCGTGTACCTTTGGCACTCCGTGTAGCTTCAAATAGCGCTTCAAAAACCGGAAGTTTGCAGCAATAAAAGTCAGGTTTAAACCTTCAGCATTTGCCGCTGATTCAGGATCTTGATCGAAGGCAAAAAGTTGTCCTTCCGACGAAAGCTTCTCGAGAATAGCTCGGCTATGACCACCTCCTCCAAAGGTAAGATCTACGTATGTACCGGCAGGGTTCCAGACCAGCTCATCTACGCTTTCTTTAAGTAGTACTGGCTGGTGGTACATGGTCATTTCCGTTAAATTCATCATGCTGAACATCTAAATATTTCTGAGCTAATTCTGAGTATTCTTCCGGTGAATCAATGATATAATTATCGTATACTTCTGGGTTCCAAATTTCTAGTACATCACCGGCCCCAACGATTAATATTTCTCGTTCTAATTTTGCATACGGTGATAAGCGTTTAGGAATTAAAAACCGTCCCAGGTTATCCATCTCCACTTCCGAACTCACCCTAAAAAATGTGCGTAGTAATCGGCGCTGTTCTGGATTGTAGGTACTTAGAGTTGCGAACTTATTGTGTACTTTACTGTACTCTTCTTTGGTGTAGATTGTGAGGCAAGGCTCGAAGCCACGAGAGAGGATGAATTCGCGCTTAGAACATTCGGGCAACCGACTCTTAATTTTAGCCGGCATGAGTATGCGCCCCTTAGCGTCCATTTTGCATTCATATTCTCCTGTGAAAATAGCCATGTTAGCATCATCCGAAAACAACGTATTTAAACAAAGCTACGAATTGTTTGCGTAATATCCTCCACTTCCTCCCACTTTTTACCACCTATTTATCCCTTTTTCTTACAACCTAATCAGTGTTTCTGAGGCTTTTGAGACGTCGTACTTATTAAAAGTACAATTTGACACTTTCAGTATAGTAACATTTGCTAGTGAATAAATAGCAAATGTTACTATATAGCTAACTTAACCATTTTGGTTTAAATAAGAATAATAACTGCATAAATAACATCATATTATTTAAATAACAAATAGTGAAGTAGCCACCGATCCTATAGGTTTTCTTTATTCCTCGCCAGAGTTTATCTTCGCACTTCTCATTGAATCTACCGTCTCATGAACCCACGTACCAATTCCCTTATTTTTACTCTTGCAATTGTTCTGGCTTCCTGCTCATTGCCGGAACAGAAGTCGCCGCCTACCTCCACTTTATCCGTTGGAAAATGGCGAGCTACTCTAGAGTTACAGGGTCAGGTTTTACCATTCACGTTCGAGCTAAAGGAAGTAGGTAATGCTTCCTCTGACACCTCTCGAATATACGAACTTTATCTGGAGAATGCAGAAGAAAAATTGCGCGTAGATGAAGTCAATTTGGAAGGCGATTCGGTTCGTATTCCAATGCATATTTTTGATACTGAGATCATCGCTAAGAACGAGGGTGATCAGTGGGTTGGGTATTGGAAAAAAAACTACGAAGAAGACTACCAACTTTCTTTCGAGGCCCAACACGCAAACGACTATCGTTTCGTTCCAACTGCTGATAAGGCAACTGTTGAAGTCGATGGAAAATGGGCGGTACAATTTGACGATGATAGCCTCACCTCAATCGGAATTTTTCAACAGCAAGGTAACCGAGTAACCGGGTCATTTCTGACCTCTACTGGCGACTACCGATTCCTCGAAGGTAACGTGGTAAATGATGAACTAATGCTCAGCACTTTTGATGGTGAACACGCCTTTTTGTTCCGGGCAAAAATGCAAGACGATGGATCGCTGAAAGGCGACTTCTGGTCGGGCTCTCACTACCATACAACCTGGACGGCGCAGCAGGATGAAAACGCTGCTTTGACCGATGTTAATTCGCTCACATATCTTAAGAAAAACTACGACCGTTTGGCCTTTACTTTTCCCAATCTGCAAGGCGATAGTGTCTCGCTAAGCGATCCCGAATATGAAGACCAAGTAGTGCTAGTACAAATCTTCGGAACTTGGTGTCCTAACTGCATGGACGAAACCAAATTTCTCACCGATTGGTACCGCGAAAATAAAGATCGTGGGGTAGAAATTATTGGGCTGGCTTACGAACAAAAAGATGATTTTAACTACGCCCGGAAAAGAGTACAGAAGATGGTAGATAAGCTGAACGTAAAATATGACTTCCTGATTGCCGGAGTATCTGATAAGAAAAAGGCAGCCGAAACGTTGCCAATGCTTAACCGAATTATGTCGTTCCCAACGCTGATCTACATTGATCGGAACGGCAAAGTAGCCAATATCCACACCGGTTTCAGTGGCCCGGGTACTGGAGAGTACTACGAAAAGTTCGTACAAGAATTTGACGAGCGAATGAATACGCTGCTAAACCAGCCTAGCTAAAACTTCAGCAAAGCATACCCTTTCTGCTGATATTCGGTCTGAATAGTGAGCGCTGATATTGAAACGGTAATGTCGGGGTGCAGTGGTTGGGGATAAAAGTTGCGAGCCAGTAGCGATTGTCCACAAACAAATAGGGATACCCCCGCTTCGCTTAATGCCCGAATCAACTCATCATTGGGATTATCGCAGCCAAATTTTTCTTGATAAGCTTCGTTGGCCAGTACGGTGGGGGTAGCCAGCGAATGAATTACCGCCACTACTTCCATTTTCTCTTTTGGCACTCCACCTAGGCCGTGCAGATTCAGCATTCGGGCAATGTTATTCAGTGAAGGGTTAATCTCGTCTGACTTTTCGGCACCTTGGGTTACATCAATCACAATACGGTAGGTCAACGCATTATCCGGATTCTTCTCTACCTCAGGAATAGCGTAGATTCCCCCAAATTCTGGTACGATTGGATGTTGAGGTGAAAACTTTTGGGCAATCGAGAAATGAGAAATTCCGATGAGCAGAAAAGCAAAAGTGAAACGAGTCATAATTCGGCAGGGGTATGTTTACAAAATGCGAACATACCAAATATTAGTAGTAATATTTACTTTGCTCTATATAGAAAAAGCCTTCTCGGAGAATACGCTCCAAAGAAGGCTCTTTTTCTGGTTTGTTTGTCGCTAACCTAATTGCCGAACTAAAGCTAAGATTTTATCTTGGGTTTCGGCGTCCATGTACGAGGGGTCTTCTAGCTTACCTACCCGAATACTCTTGCTGTAATATTCTAAAGCTTTTTTTGGAAGTAGGTTGTGTACGTAGTAATCCCCTTTCACCTTTAGGTTGAATGCCGACTCATGAATGGCCAGTGATTTGTTTAGCCACTCAGCCGCTTCCTTAAGATTTACCTTTTTGGCAATACACTTCTCAGCAGCCTTGGCCAGTGTATACCAATCGTCAGGAGCAGCATTTTCTACTGCTTCGCGAGCTCGTTGGGTTGTTTTATCCGTATTGTTGTTGGCAAAGGCACCGAACGATACAGTCAGAAGGAAAGTAGCAGCAACTAGTGTTCGAGAGAGGGCATTAATGGTGTTTTTCATGATGTTTTGCTTTTTAAATGTGAGTAATGTTGTTTAGTAATAGTATTTCCAAACACATGCCTAAAATGCAAATATCTGATTATTAGCAGTTTACAGGAATATTGGTAAATACAACTGTCCGTAAACGAAACAATAGTGTTCTTTAATGAACACTTTAGATACTAACCCTCTCAATCCGACCACTTTTTGGTAAGAAACGTTGCAATAGCAAGCTAATTTTGAGTAAAAAATATGCTAACTACGCACATCTACTGAAAATGATAACTTTATTTTGATCTATATTCCTTAATTTAGGAAAAATATCTGAACGATACCATTTTTTTATCTACAGCGGGAAACACGGGAGTTACTATGAATATCACTGATACACTGCAAAATCAATTTGAGCTTAAAGAGTTAGAATTGAATTCACTGTTAGAAGTCACACAAGCGATTAATAACAACCTACCCGAAACGTCACTTTACAAAATTTATAATTTCACCCTTCGGGCAAACCTTAGTATAAATAAATTGGCTCTTTATGTTTTGCAAGAACACAAAGGTCAATCTGAACAGTGGGGATGTAAAACTAACTTCGGCACTGAAACTGATTTTAATAATATACTGCTCCCTCAGCATTTCCTGCCAATTCAGGAAATTAGCTATGTACACGATTTAAATGAACCAAGTCTTTTTGATGAGTTTGACATTTTGATCCCGGTACTACATAAAGAACGCGTGTTGGCTTTAGTTTTTGTAAGCGGCCTTAAAAAAGATACGGATGCTTCATCAACCCAAACTGGTACTACGTTTATCCAAGCACTAAGCAATATTATTATCGTTGCCATTGAGAACAAAAAACTCGCTCGTCGCCAATTAGCTCAAGAAGCTATTCGCAAGGAAATGGAAATTGCCCAACAGGTACAACAATTTTTATTTCCTAAAAACCTACCCCGAAAGCCGGGTCTTTCGGTAGAAGCCAGCTACGTTCCTCATTACTCCGTGGGCGGTGACTACTACGATTTTATTCAACTAACAGCTAACTACTTTCTGGTATGTATCGCCGATGTATCGGGCAAAGGCATTCCAGCCGCGTTACTTATGTCTAACTTTCAGGCGGCGCTACGAACTATTGCCCGGCAGACCATGAATCTGAAAGAGATTGTTAACGAGCTGAACTATCAAGTGATGCAGAGTGCCAATGGTGAAAACTTTATTACGTTCTTCGCGGCTATTTTCGACAAAGAATCACGTAAGCTTTTATATATCAACGCCGGACACATTCCTCCCCTGTTGATTCATCAAAACCAAGTTACACAGCTTGACCAAGGCACAGTGATACTCGGAAGTTTTCAGCCGCTACCCTTTTTGAATCAGGGCGTAATTTATGATCTCGACGATTTTCTACTATTTGCTTACACCGATGGTCTGACCGAAACTTTCAATGCCAATGAAGAAGAGTTCGGGATTGAGCGACTGGAAGAGTTACTTACCCAACAAGCATCTTCTAAATTACCATCACTGCATCAGGAAATATTTGACACTCTTACCGAATTTAACGGAGGGAAGGAGTACGATGATGATATTACGTTTCTTTCGGTTCGGGTAAATACTTCCCAGCTAATGCAGGGCTAACTGACCGGGTTTATGAATTTCTTTAAGACCCCTTCTTTGCTCAAGCACATTTACCCTAGCCTTACTTGGGACAAATTTCAGGATACCAATGATCTCGAACAGAAGAAGATCTACCTAACTTTTGATGATGGCCCCATTCCGGAGCTCACCCCTTGGGTACTTCAAACGCTAAAAAGCTGGCATGCTCATGGCACTTTCTTCTGCGTTGGCAATAACGTTCACCAGTACCCCGAACTATACCAAGCGGTGAAAGACGGCAATCACCGGATAGGAAACCACACGTATAATCATTTGAATGGATGGAATACCGATAACTTTCTATACTTAAAAAATATTCTTAAATGCGAGAAGCTGCTTTCTTCTTCAGATAAACCCAAGAAGAAATTATTCCGCCCTCCTTATGGGAAAATCAAACTTAAGCAGATACAGCAACTACTGCCCCGTTATCAGATTGTTATGTGGGACATTTTGTCGGGTGATTTTGACCCAAACTTCAATCAGGAAACTTGCCTGGAACGTTGCATTCAACATACGCGCCCAGGAACGATTGTTATTTTTCATGATAACTACAAAGCTCAAAAGAACTTAACGTACGTGCTGCCCCGTTACATTGAGCACTTTACCAAACAAGATTACTCGTTTGATACATTGTGAAGAGTTTTTTGGTTTTTTGGTGGGAAAGAATCTGAGTTTACAATCTAACAGCAAGTATCTGAATACATAAGCATTAAGAATTACAACACTCTAACACCTGCATTAAACTATGGAATGGATTGATACGCACGCCCATATTTACGATGAGAAATTCAAAGAAGATATTGATGATGTTCTGAGCCAATGCCAGGAAGCCAATGTGAATCGTATTTATATGCCGAACATTGATCGGACTTCTATTGATGCCATGCTAGAGCTGGAACACCGTTATCCTAAACAATGTATTCCCATGATGGGGTTGCACCCGTGTAGTGTAAAAAAGGATTTTGAGCGAGAACTTTATCTAGTAGAAGAATGGCTCGATCAGCGATCATTTGTAGCCGTAGGCGAAATTGGACTGGACTACTACTGGGACACTACATACAAGGATCAGCAACAGGAGGCTTTTCGTATTCAAATAGATTTAGCGAAAAAACACTGCCTGCCGATTGTTATTCATACCCGTGACTCATTCGATGATGCGATTGACATTATAGAAGAGGTGAGTGATGATAACTTTACCGGAATATTTCACTGTTTCACTGGCAGTGCCGAAGAAGGGAAACGAGTAGCTGACGCTGGCTTTTATCTGGGATTGGGGGGAGTGAACACCTTTAAGAACTCCGGTATGAACGAGGTAATCCCGCACCTTGATTTAGACAAAGTTGTTCTGGAAACGGATAGTCCTTATCTAGCTCCCACTCCGCATCGGGGCAAAAGAAACGAACCTACTTACATTCCACTTATCGGAAGTAAGGTAGCTGAATTTACCAAAAGCACACCTGAAACTATAGCGGAAATAACTACGAAGAATGCTCAAATTTTGTTTGAAGGCTAACTACTTACTTACCCGAGCATACCTTTTATTGTGATTCCTCCTGATTGTACTGTAACTTTGGTACCTGCTACCTACGGTTGCCGCGAGATGGAAAAGTTTAAGTATAAAATCGTTAATATCAGTACGGCTAATTCGGCTTCCGCTAAAGCTTCGATACTAATTATTTACACGGGTGGAACGCTAGGGATGACTTACGACGAAACCGGGGTACTGGCCCCGTTCAACTTTTCCCAAACGGCAGAAAAAATACCTGCACTACGCCAATTTGATCTTCAACTTACCGTAATCTCTTTCCCCCAATTGGTTGACTCATCCGATATAAATCCTAATCACTGGGTGGACTTAGCGTATATTGTGCACGAAAACTATCAGCGATACGATGGTTTTGTTGTAGTACATGGAACAGATACGATGGCATATAGTGCTTCCGCACTAAGCTTCATGCTGGAGGGGCTTAATAAACCTGTCATTTTTACTGGAGCTCAACTACCTATTGGTTCTAAGCGATCTGATGCTCAAGAAAATTTTATCACTGCCTTAGAAATTGCTAGTGCTCAGATAGACGGCCACCCTATCGTACCTGAAGTATGTGTATACTTTGGCAGTCACTTACTCCGGGGAAACCGTAGTAGCAAACGACAAAGTATTCACTTTGATGCATTTACTTCCGAAAACTACCCCAGTTTAGCCGAAGCTGGGGTGCTTATCGATTATAATTTTCCCGCCATACGGCCCTATAATTCCGATAGTAAACTTATCTATCATAACCAACTTAACCCCAACGTAGCCATCCTCAAGCTTTTTCCCGGTATTAACCGGAAAGTGGTGGAAAGTATTTTACAAATTCCTGATCTGAAAGGAGTGGTGCTGGAAACTTTTGGCTCGGGTAATGCTCCCACCAATGCCTATTTACTCGACAGTCTAAGTGATGCTATTCAGCACGGACTTACCATCCTCAATATATCGCAATGTGCCGGAGGAAGAGTAATTCAGGGACGGTACCAAACCAGCAAAAGCCTAGAGAATATTGGAGTAGTTAGCGGAAAAGACATGACTACTGAAGCTGCAATCACGAAACTTATGTATTTGTTAGGTACAGAAAGCTCTTCTGAGCACATTCGGCAGCAACTACCCCACGCAATTTGCGGCGAAACTTATTAATAGGGTTTCCGCACCCAAATAGGGTGTTTACGTTAGAGTGTCTAGTTTTACCTTA
>CAKZPJ010000013.1 GCA_937138955.1 uncultured Flammeovirgaceae bacterium
AGTTACGACGTGGTAGCCCAAAAGGCGTGTTTGTAGCACGAAGTAACAACTCAAATAGCTTCTAAAACCTTCCGCAAACTATCAATTAAGCAGGTGAATATTGGTTTAAGATGATGTTTTGGCAATATTTAAGCATCGCTAATATCTCAATATGCTTATTGTTAACAAATAGAAGAAAGTGAGTAATTGTAAAGAGCACGTAAAGTTTTAACTACTTTAAGTCTTGCAGCGTCTGACACTCGGAAAGATACATTTACATCAATCGTCATTACTACGCTGTTTCAGAACTCGACTATAAAGCCTGATTTGCTTTCTCAAATAAATAAGCAATTTGGTTTTGAGCCTCTGAGTCTGAGTTACTTCAGTTAATCGATGAATTAGTTAAGGACAACCGTATATACATTGATTCGGAAATATATAAACTCTCAGATGATGAAATATCTAGATTTCAAGGATTAGAAGTTGAACTTCAAGACCAGGTTAATCGCATTAAACTAAAGTGATTGTATTAGTTTGATGCGATTAACCTGATTATAGAAAACCCTTTGTGATTAGTAGCAATAATTTCTAAATGTCACTCATTGATGGAGGTAGTGGCTTCAACCAGCTTGAATTGTAAATACCTATCAAAAAACGGCAGCATATCATTTAAGGCTCGTCCGTCATCCGTCCAGAGTTTATTACCATGATCTCCAATATATTCCTCGGCGTAATGCTTGATTCCCAGGTTCTCCAGCTTTTTACTAAACTGCAAACAAGTCGTAGGAATCAACTCATTATCTTCATTTCTTCCCCAATCTAATTTCAAAGCCTTGAGTTTACGAAGATTGTCAATATGTTCATCCACCATGCCAATAGCCGACTTGCTTTTCCATTTATCTACTACATCATCATTGATTATCAAACTATCGTTAACGAATTCATAGGGGAAGTCCATGTTATAGGGAGGATTATTTAAATTTGGTGAGTATGCTCTTCCTATTGAAACCAGAACGTTAGGCAAAAATTCTGCATATCCCGTTATCAACTGCTCGCAGGAAGAAATATCCCTAATACGCCTATACACGTTTCCTCGTATCCCAAACTCCTCGGTCAGAGTTCCTAAATGTGCTGGAGAGAGAGCGTATACGCTGGAAAAGACATCAGGAAACAGCATTCCCATTTTGATGGCTCCTTGTCCGCCCATCGAATGACCAGCCACTCCTCTACTCTCCGCTCCCAGGATTGTCCGAAAATTTTCATCCACGAAGCGCACTAAATCCTGAGCCGTAAAATCAGCTCTGTTGCCGGGCGTCTACGGCGTATACCTTACTCCAGGGTCCAGTGAAGCACATCACCCCATTCGCCACAATCGGAGTAGCTTCCAAACCTCGCTTGGTTCCCAGATTGATGCTCCAGGTCAGCCCCAGGCTATCAATCGTAGATTTATTGATCTGATCGAGCGGGCTATAGCGGTCTTCGTAGTAATTCTTTCCATAGGATAACCATTCGCCCGGATTTTGATCAGCGGCCACCAGCCGGGCATCATCCACCGCAACATTTTCGGATAGATACTGACTGGTATAAGCATTAAAAATGAATGTTAGTATCGATGGGTTGGTTGATGTTGATCTTCATAATGGTAATTAGTTTAGGTAGTTATCCTAATTTACGCATGTTATCCTCAAGTTGACAGCCTTATTCAGTGTTCGCTGAGAAACTCCATCACCGCTTTATCTACCGCTTCAGGATTCTGAAAATAGAGTCCGTGGGATGAGTTTTCAATTTCGACCAATTCACTTTGGGGCAGTAAGCGGTGCAATTCCTGGGAAACCTCTACCAGCCAAGTGGGCGAAAGTTCACCTACCAGCAACAGGACGGGAACATCCAGAGATTGAATAGCCGATGGATCTAACGACAAAAAGCTTTCGTTCAGGGCAGCTCCCCAAAGTTCCAGCAGATTGTCCATCCACCCTTGCTTTCCTTCCGCTGGCACTTGGGCTAATCGAAATTCATCGCCCATTACCCCCCGAATGAAATACTCTAAAGCTGCTTCATCCTCATTCGCCCGAAACGCCTGGGCTGCCGGCCGAAGATTATCCTTCAAGAATGCATCGAAGCTCTCCTGCCCCCTTTCCGAATTTTCAACCAGGGAAGCTGCCGGGGGCTCACCCAGCACTAACGATTGCACCCGTTCAGGATGGTCTAGGGCCATGGTCAATGCCGTAAATGCTCCGTAGGAATGACCCACCAAATGCACCTTTTGAAAACCGATTTTTTGGATCAGCGCGTACAGATCATCGGCGTGGATGCGCACGGAGTAATCGGCCAGGGAATCATATTCCTGCTCATTGGGCCAGGCGTAGCGGCGACTATAGGCCACTACATGATAGTCTTTCGAATAAGGCTGCATACGGGAAATCCACGCCCGATAGTCACCAATAGTACCATGAATAAATATCAGCGGTTCACCCGTACCCTGCTCGATGTAGTGGAGCTCTTCGCCCCGGATATCCACCGATTGGGGCTGATCGACCGCCATGTTTCCAGTTGGCGGCTGTACGGCGGAGTTTTGGGTTTTGCAGGAAATTAGACCCGCGATGAATATTAGAATAAATAAGTGATTCTTGAACGTTTTCATATTAATTGAGTGGTTTCAATTTCGCCTGTTAGCATCAAAGTAATCAACTATTCTCATCCCACTTGCCCGTTAAGAACTCCAGTGAGACCCTTAAAAACTCGGGTTGAATTTCAGGTTCCAAATGCGGTAAATGGTTTCCGTTAGGGACAATCCAAAGGCGACTGTTAGGTATGCCTTGATGCATTTCTATACCCATTTGTAATGGAATAGCAAAGTCGTTGTCTCCTAATACCACGAGCCATTTCGCCTGGATGGTATTTAACTTGTCCGGTGTAAATGCCGGGTCAACATCAGAAGGTTTTCGCATCTTCCAAAACGTATTTGCCAGATACTCCTGTTTTTCCGGATTTTGTCCCCAGTTTTCCGCCCATTCCCTAAACTGATCCATTCCTAATTTTGCTTGCATCTCCCTGCTTTTCGTACTGTAGTAGATATGCCCTCCTACGGTAATAACCGACTTGAACCTATCGGGCTGCATGGTATTGAGG
>CAKZPJ010000014.1 GCA_937138955.1 uncultured Flammeovirgaceae bacterium
ACCACGTCGTTACTTTTTCAATCCATAGCGCTGCTATGCCTCCTCAAAAGTGCCTTGTGTCGCCTCAAAACCCGTTGTTTTCGCATCAAATAATTAACTCAAACAGCTTCTAAAGATGGCTGAAGTAGTAATGGAGGTTTCGGGCGCAGTGGCTGAGCGGCTACGCCCTATTCGTACGTAGTTGCCTACCGTGTTGGAGCTAAGCCTGATCGGTATTAAAACGCCTGCTACGCAAACCGCTGGATAAGCAGATGTTACATCGTTCAATATAGTACTACACATCCAAAGCAAGAGATTCTACGCTACTGAGAAAACGCATGCATGAGATTGCTCAAGTACGGGTTAGGTATGGCTACTGGCGTATTTTCACCCTGTTAAGACGAGAGGGTTGACCGGACAATCACAAGCGTACGGTCCGCCGCTGCGGTTTACCGCATCTACAAAGAGGAAGGGCTAAATTTACGCAGCAAGAGACCTAGGCGGAGCAGAGCAGCAGATCACCGTTTAGAGCGAATTGAGTTCTCTAAGATTAATCAGTGCTGGAGTATGGCGGTCACTGCGCGAATTTCATTGCTGATCAGCACTCGGCGCCCGATCGTTTGACGGCCGTAAATTTCGTGCCTTAACGTTAGTAGATAACTGTAGTCGGAAATGTTTAGCAATCCGAGTAGGACAATCTCTTAAAGGTACTGATGTAGTAGAAGTAATGGAAAGAGTAAGAGTTGAAAACAAAGCGGTTCCTAACCGCATCCAGGTAGACAATGGTGGAGAGCGTTCCACACCGGATTCATTTCAAAAGCCCTGGATAAATGAGCCTATAATAACCAGGTCACATTAAACTTCTCTAGACAAGACCGACTGATAATCCGTATATGGAAGCTTTCGGGGTGCTATACAATGGATGAATGCTTAAACATCCATTGGTTCTTAATCATTGGAAGATGCCCAGGAGAAGGTCGCCACTTGGAGACAGGAATATAACACCTTTAGACCGCATAGTTCTTTGGGAGGATTAACACCAGAAGAAGCAATTGAAAAAATGAATTTAAGTCCGATTTCTTGATTCTACACTGGTTCTAAAAATGGGAGGGACTCAGATTGACTTAACATCCGAGTTACCTAGTCATGGCTGAAGGTATTACCTAGTAAAGCAGCAAGCCCAGTAGCACTTACTTGATTGGTACTCACCATCAGATAGTCAACATACAGATCAAATAGGTTTTATTTATCATCTAAATTACTACTATAGTGCGTAACATCAGCTTTAATTGAAGTTAAAAATACTAAAGCATAGGGAGGTAGCGAGACGATATCAGAACATTTTTTATAGTCGTCTGCTAAGAATTCTTCGGGTTGCTGAGTGGCTGCCTCAAAATTAGTTTCGTCTAATAATTTCATTTGGTTGAACGAATCGTTCGGAAGTTCTACCTGCACTGGGTTGGGCTGTAGATTCGCTAAAATAGCTCGTAACTCATTACCCACCCAGAACGCTAATCCCTCTACCTGCCACGGGTCGCTCACCGTAGCGGGTAATACTGAGCCTTCACTTCCCAGTAAGAATCTAAATACGAGGTACACAGGGTAGACAGCTCCCGGTTGAGCTGGAAATAGCGTAGAAGAACTCGTCATTTGGCTTCCGGCTAAAACGCCCTTACGTCCAACTGTTTCAAAATAAGTGACGGCTTTTACTCCCGACTGAATTAAGTTACGCAAACTTCCCACCGCCCATCCAGCCCCGAATAAAGATAGCTGACGGGTGTCTACGGACGGAGGCAAAGCATCAGGTACAATGGGCGCAGTGACTCCGGTGGCATTGGGGTTACGCCGCATCTTCAGCGTGACTGGAGATACGTTGATTGGAATGTTAGGGGCGAACTGTTTAGCACTTTCTACAGTGTAAGACTGGGCTTGTAAGGTTTCTACCAATGATTGATTATCGAAATGGTGTACCTGAGGATTGATAGAATACGATAAGAAATCTAGATTGTTAGATGATAGCCGATTCCGATTCAATTCAGCGAAAAAGTGATCTGTGCCACTACCTATTTTAGCATCAGGAAAATGTAGTTGGAGCGTTGGTAGTAGTTGGTCTAATAACTTCCGCGAGGCGACTTTACTCGATTGCTCAAATATAAGAATAGTCTTAATAGTAGCCGTAGAGGCTAAATCGACGAAATCTGAGATCTGCTTTGAATTGTCTAGAGCAACGTGAATAGCTACTTCCAACGACCATCCTAATGTGTTGGCTTCACTCACCGCTTGAAGCCAGACTTTTTGCCAATCGGGCTTATACAAATGAACATCTACTCGGTAATGAGCAAAGGATACGGACTGTAGTAAATGAATGTCTTGAGTAGCTAGTTCCCCAATCTCGGTTGATCGCCCAATACCAATAGCGGGTAGTGGGATAGTGTCTTCCGACATGGTGAAGCGTAGTGGCTTCTTGTCAAAAGAGAGATTGGCGGGAGCTTGTTCTAATCGTAATACTACTTCCTGATGAATTTTTTCTCCTTTTTGTACAGTAACTGGAAACGGCAAGTCTAAGGGAGTACAGTACGTTTTAAACGAATCATCGGTCCAGTTACGCTGGTCTTCTGTCTCGAAAACATCACCTGTAAATTCTAACGATGCTACAATTCCTTCTGTTGGTGACCATTGCATCCGGCGAATATTTCTGAATGGCTGATGAGGGCTAATATAAGCAGGAAACTTATCTTCAGACTGACTATCATCGATATGTTCAATCTGACAAGTAATCCCAGCAACACTGGCTGGATGCAATACGCAAAAACCAATCCGGTTGCGCTGAAAGGTGCTGAGAGCTTCTCCGTCCATCGTGAAGCGAATGCTACCATCAGTTTCGCCTTGAATATGGTAATGAGCCAAAAAATCAACCTCTCCCTTTTGGTAGCGGCAGCTGTAATTGACAGCAAAATAATTGTCGTAATTTAGAACTTCTTCCTGGCTGATTTCTGGAGGAATTGTATCCCAATTATGGTCGCGGACTGCCGAGTAAATCATACGTATTATTTCTGTATTGCCTACCTTTATATAGCGCAAGTTACCTTCTTCGTACTGACACTGAAATTTGCCTGCCATTAGTTCAGCAGTGGCGGGAGGACGATGAGTAGTATCGCCGTAGTACATAGTTTCCTGAGATAGGGAGGGGTGATGCATAGTACTCAAAGGTTGTTAGCAGTGGCAACTTACAAAGTTATAGCAAATGCGGTCTAATCTGTGCGCCGTCTTTTGGAACATAGTTGAATTTGAAACGAGCAAATTAGGGCGTAAACGCCGGGTTCACCACGCACAGTAGCCACGAAAAAACAGTAAAAAGCGTAGAAGATATACTATAGTCAGCTACTTTACATACGTGATTTCTACGGGGAAGCGTTGGTTAATGCCGCCGAGTTTATCGTAGGCAGATTGGGTGAGGCGGATCGCTAACTTATTGTTCATCCCGGTGTCCGGTAGTTTACCAACTACGCGCACAAAAATGCTCATATCATTCATCTCGTTGCGGACGCGCAAAACGGTGCCTACCGGAGCAGTGCGGTGCAATGCCAGGTATTTTTTGGTATTGAGCTTTCCTTCAATAACGGAGGCAAACCCATTATCAGAAACTTTGGTGTAGGAAGCAATGGTTTCTTCTTCTTCCTGACGAATACGCTCGTAGCGTTTTCGTTCCTGTCGTAGGGCTTCAGAGCGACCAATACGTCGGGTAGGAACAGGCACAGTACTAACGGTGGGTTCTACTTTTATTTCTGGTATTAGCGGTGGGGTCTTCTCTCGAATGGTCAGTAACTGCCCAAATTTAATGCTTTCGGTTTCTAATTCATTACGTTTCATTAGCTCGGCTACCGGAACTTGGTAGGCTCGAGCAATAGCGTATAGCGTTTCGCCTTCCTGCACTTGGTGGGTAAGGTAACGGCTGGTATCAATTTCCTTTGGTTGGGGTTGTGATTGATAAATGGCAATTACTTGACTAATTTTGAGCGGCTCTAAGCCTAATGCATTCCAGGTTTTAATCTGGTCAGTAGTAACTTCGTATTGTTTAGCCAATCGGTACAATGTTTCTCCTGCTTGCACCGTATGCAGCGTCTTTTCACCTCGACTCAGTTCAGGAAATAGGAGAGCTCGCAGTGTGTCCCCAATAGATAAATTTTCAACGTCTGCGTTTGGGTTTAACTTCTTAACCTCTTGAGTAGATAAGCCGTAGCGGCGAGAGATAGAAAAAAGCGTTTCACCCTGGTCAACCTGATGAAGTACGTACACTTCGCCATTGCGCCGTTCAAGTCCTACTGAGTCGGGCGAGAAAGTGTGGGCTTGAGTGGTCAATGATAATAAAAAGGCTGTACTGGTGAGAAGCCCTCTACCCCGCGCCACTGCTTTTCCCTGGCTTGACCAGGGAGTGCCCCCCTTTTGTAAAGAGAGAAGAGAAATTGACTTTAGTACGCTTTTTAACCAATTACGATAATGCATAACTCACTAACTGGCATTGGTGTTGAATAACAATAAGCTGGTTCTCAACAATGAAAAATATTCCTAATCCTACCTGAGGCACCGATGCCTCCAGGCATTTATGTAGCAAAATTGTACCTTGCTGATCAAGTATAAGCAAATAGTTCGCCAATCCACTTGGTTTCACTGGTAAATAGTAATCAATACAGATATAGTTACCGCGTTCGGCGTACTCACATCCACCTACGGGTCGAGCTAATCCGAGCGACTCTACAAAGCTAGCTACCGTAGCAAAATAAGGCTGATCTTCTGAATAAAAAAACGGCTGGAGGAAATCATTATTCTGTTGATTTACATTTTTTTGATTTGCTTCACTAATGGTTGCTTTTTCGACCGGGGACTGTACTACTTGCTGGTTACTAATTTCTACTGCGTAGTACGATTTTTTTTCTGGATTGTGGGTATCAGTAAATACCTGAAGGATTAGGTGCTGATCATCAGCACTGTGCAAAGTGGGCCATCCTTCTGCGGCTGCTAATACAAAATCCTCCCAAAGCAAATGGCCTGATGATAGGTCTAGTGCCGCAAAACGAACTGATTGACTTTCTGAATGACGTAATTCTAGAAAGAGACGCTTCCCTTCATCGTCTACAATGGTTTTCCAAACGGGAGCTTTAAAGGTGAAAGAGAAAGCAGGGGTCAACTTTTTTAGCAAGACTGCGGTTTTTTACGTATACTAAGTAGCTATTTGGTGAAGTAAATATAAGCAGGGTTAGGTGATGAAAAATAGCGAACGGTCTATTCTTACAATTAGAAAGGAGCAGAATGCCAATGAAACATTATTTATTCTTCATTTTATTAAGTGGAATATTCTTCATAACGTTGAATCAAGCCGTATTTAGCCAGTCTTCAGACGAAGTGCAGGTATTTGTCATGGAAATCCGTTCGGAAATTGATGCCCGTACCAGTCATTACGTAAACTTGGCGTTGGACGAAGCCGAAGACCTTGATGCTGATTATATTGTCATTGATATGGATACCTACGGTGGTGCCCTCTACGATGCAGACGACATCCGCACCCGAGTGTTGGAATATGAAAAGCCGGTCTATGTATTTATCAATAAAGATGCGGCTTCGGCCGGAGCCCTTATTTCCATTGCCTGCGATAGTATTTACATGGCTCCGGGTGCCAGCATTGGCGCAGCGACAGTCGTGAACGGCGGTACGGGCGAAGCAGCTCCCGATAAGTACCAGTCGTATATGCGGGGCATTATGCGTTCTACTGCCGAAGCGAGTGGTCGCGACCCCCAAATTGCCGAGGCGATGGTAGACGAAAATTTAGAAGTAGATAGTATTTCTGAGGCGGGGGAAGTGATTACTTTTTCCACTTCCGAAGCTATAAAGTATGGTTACTGCGAAGCCCAGGTCAGCAGCATTGATGAACTGTTAACCCGCGCCGGAGTAGAAGACTATCAGTTGACTACGTTTGAGACGAGCACCGTAGATCAGATAATCTCAATTTTCCTAAATCCGGTTGTTAGTGGCTTGCTTATTTTGGTGATTATTGGTGGGCTGTACTTTGAATTACAGACTCCAGGAGTAGGCTTTCCCATTTTAGCTTCATTCGTAGCTTTAGTACTGTACTTAACTCCCTACTATTTAAGTGGGTTAGCCGCTAACTGGGAAATTGCTGCTCTGTTTCTGGGGGTAGCCCTAATTGCGCTGGAAGTTTTTGTTATTCCTGGTTTTGGAGTGGCGGGCATTAGTGGAATTATCCTGGTAGCAGGCTCACTTATGTTAGTGATGCTCAACAACAACGATTTTGATTTCTTTTTCGTGGATTTCAGCGAAATTACTCAAGCTTTAGCAACTATTCTGGCGGGCTTTTTCGGTGGAATTATGCTAATGTTCTTCGGCGGGGTTCGGCTTACTGATACTGAGTTTTTCCGGCGAGTAGCTCTTCAGGGTACTCAGTCTAGCACCGAAGGGTATACTTCTAATTTCAAGGTAGGCTCATTTTTAGGCAAAGAGGGCGAAGCCTACACCATACTACGCCCCAGCGGAAAAATTATGATCGGTGACGAATTACTGGATGCTTATACCCGAGGCGATTATATCAATCAAGGTGAGAGAGTAATAGTTGTCAGTGACGAAGGTTCATCCCTACGAGTAAAACTAGCGCGCGATGCACAACCTCAGGCATAAGGATGAGAAATGTTGAAGTTCAGAGATTGTTTCTGAAGTATAATAATTGTCAACTTGCCCTAGAACTTTCTATTCAAAGAAACATTATAACCCCAGAACCTAGCCCTAGACAAGTTCTGGGGTATCCTGGGGATGACACTAAATTTCTATGTCTAAACCACCTTGCGAACACTTCGATTCAAATTCATTAAAGACAGCTAACGAAGCAGTTTGTGAAGAATGCATAAAAACCGGAGACACCTGGGTGCATCTCCGAACCTGTCAAGCTTGCGGAGGCACTCACTGCTGCGACAGCTCACCTAACAAACATGCCACCAAACACTTTCATGCTACTCAGCATCCGGTAGCAATCTCTGCCGAGCCAGGCGAAAAGTGGGCCTGGTGTTACGAAGACAAGCAATTTATGCGCTATTAAACCTAAGGCTTAATTAAGGCAAGTAAATAACCTCGTCTATATCTCAAGTTCAATCGAGAAGCCCTTCCAATTTTTTTTAGCAAAAAATTCTTAAAATTTACTAGAAACATACATGCTACAAACTAGTTGTAGTAAATGTGGTATATAGCACTTGTAAACAGTATTAACCT
>CAKZPJ010000015.1 GCA_937138955.1 uncultured Flammeovirgaceae bacterium
AAAATATTACAAACCAGATCAGTCATTTCGTACATCATTTCAGCGGGTTCACCTACGGCTAAACCTCCAATAGCGTTACCCAGTCGGTTTTGCTTCGCCACAAACTCGGCTGACTGCTGACGTAGATCATGGTAGGTGCTACCTTGCACAATGGGGAACAAAGCTTGTTCGTAACCATAGTGCCCCTCGGTTGAGTCAAAGCGTTCAACACAACGTTCTAGCCAGCGATGGGTTAAATGCATGGATTGTTTGGCATATTCATAATCGCAGGGATAAGGCGTACATTCATCAAAGGCCATGACAATATCTGCTCCGATAGCCCGCTGAATATCCATGACAACTTCAGGACTGAATGTATGTCGGGAACCATCTATATGCGATTGGAAAGTAACGCCTTCCTCCTTTATCTTACGCATATTGGTGAGAGAGTATACTTGATAACCGCCACTATCAGTCAGAATCGGACGGTCCCATCCGTTAAAACGATGCAGACCGCCCGCTTGCTTTAGTAATTCTATGCCGGGTCTCAAATAGAGGTGATACGTATTGCCGAGGATAATATCGGCATCAATATCTTCTTTAAGCTCCCGTTGATGGATGGCTTTCACCGTACCTAATGTGCCCACCGGCATAAAAATCGGGGTTTGAATAGTTCCGTGGTCAGTAACTAGTTCACCCGTTCGGGCACTACTTTTTGTATCGGTTTTTTGTAGCGTAAATTTCACTTATGGTATTATATGCTAATGTGTTTTTTACGTGGGCTTTAAGTCCATCTTACTCACCCAAAACTAAGCACTAGAACACTAAAACACTACAAACGGCTAAACTACTGATTCTCGCTTTGGCTGATTTGGTTCTTGTTTTTTCTGTTTATACCATACGTTTAGTATCACTCCTGCAATAACTAATACCATACCTACGTAGGTAAGTAGATTGAATGTCTCTCCAAAAAAGAAGAAACCAAATGATAGTGCGTAGATAATACTAAGGTAGTTAAGGTTAGCTACCTTAGAGACCTCTTCTGCCTGATATGACTTTGTCATAAAATACTGGGCAAACTGTGTAAGTACCCCAATTCCTAACAGCACTAACCAGTCCCAGCCTGTTGGTTGTACCCAATCGAAAACAGAGAGAATACCGGTAATCGGAAGGGTGACTAATGGAAAGTAAATAACAATAACCAGAGGGTGCTCCGAATAATTAAGTTTTCGAATGATAGTGTAAGCCATTCCTGATCCAACTGCCGCAATAATTCCCATAAGTAAATGAATAGGTTCCATTCGGGTCTCAAAGCCACTAATAATTAGCATTCCTATAAATGTTATCAGAAAAAAGAACCACTGAAGGGTCCAGACCTTCTCTCGGAGTAGCAACATACCCAAAATAGCGGTGGCAATTGGAGATAAGAATTGCAGGGTGATAGCCGTAGCTAGAGGTATATCTTGTAGTAGTGTAAAATAAAGAACTAAAGCTACCGCCCCAAACGCTCCTCGGGCTACTAGCCACTTGCGGTTATTACCCCACATATCAACTCTCTGAATCCGCAGTACCGAATAGCTCATTGCGAGTGAAACCAAGCTACGGAAAAACACGACTTCTACCGCCGGAATATGTGACACTAGTTTCACCAGCACGTTCATACAAGCAAATAAGAACGTAGCCAGTAGCATGTAGCGAACACCGGGAGAGAGAACCATGTAAGCGGAAGGGAAAAGCGATGAAAATAGTTAGTAACGCAGAATAGAAACCAGGGTTGTACCTGATACCCTGAGCTTACTCGGCTTCTATCACCTGAGGTAACGCATCGTAGATAATTTCCGGCTCCTCATCAATAGAGTCTACTAGTGGGATGCGGAAATAGAATCGACTACCTGAGTCTATTTCACTTTCTACGTGAATCTGTCCGCCGTGTGCTTGTACAATCTCTTTGGAAATAGCTAGGCCTAACCCCAGACCTCCTTTGTTTTTCTTTCCATTCTCAGATAGTTGCACAAACTTGTTGAATACCCGCCGGGCATTCTTTGGAGATATACCTGGACCAAAGTCGCGTACTGAGCATTCTACGTAATCGCCTACTTGCTTGGTGGAGATAATCACCTCGCTTCCTTCAGGGGCGTATCGAATAGCATTGGTAAGCAGGTTGATAAGTACCCAAGAAATTTTTTCAGGGTCAATATTGATCTCAGGTAGGTTTTCAGAAGTTTCATTTCTGAGAGTAAGGTTCTTCTCTAAAAGTTTAACCTGCACCGGAGCTATTGCATACTCAATCAATACTTGAGGCGATACTGATTTCTTATCCATCTGAATGGTTCCATTCTCGGCTCGAGCCAAATCCAGCAACTCAGTAACCATTTTAACTAGCCGATGTACCTCTTGCTTCATGGAGCCTACAATCTCCGACTGCTCGCCTGATAACTCTCCAATGCGAGGATTTTGTAGTAACATCAGGCTCATGTTAAGTGCAGAGAGTGGAGTTTTTAACTCATGAGAAACAACTGCTACAAATTTAGATTTGGCTTCATCTGATTCTTTGAAAGCAGTGATATCTTTGAGAATAACAATATAGCCGATGAACCGCCGGAATGAGTCTTCCCGTCCGTATACTCGCGTAATCTCTTTGGTAAAGAAAGACTTCTTACCATGGTAGTTGTCTACTTTCAGGAAGTTGCGTACATCTTGACTATCAGGCTTTCGTGCAGTCTCCTTAATCGCCTGGTTTAGTTCGGCGGTTACTTCATTGCCAGCGAAATCGCTAAGCTTTTTTCCTAAGAACTGATCATCTTCCAGGTCAATAATATGCTTACCCGACTCATTCACCAGAATAATACGCTTGTCTTCGTCTAGCACGATCAACCCATCGCCCATGCTTTTGATGATCGATTCCATTCGGCTTTTTTGCGCTTGTACTTCTTCAATATTGAGTTTTTCGAACTCCTGAAGCTTGATAGACATGACGTTAAAAGCCTGAGCGAGCTCGCCAAGTTCGCTACGGGAATCTACCGTAATTTTCTGCTGATATTCTCCCTGCGAAATTCGCCGTATTTTTTCAGTAATATCAGTAAGAGGTTTCACAATAGCATGAGGCACTTGGTATACCGCCCACCCCACAATAATCAGCACCATTACTAAAATTAGGAATACTGACATTTTAGAACGGAAATACAGATGTTGAGCAATAGCATCTTTATCGCTAAGCTGAGCGTGATTAATACTGGCTAGCTGAATACAGTTCTCCCGTATTAATTCGTTTTTTCGCTGAAGCACCGTGAAATACAGCCCAACCCGGTCTACCGTATATTCAAACTGTCCAATGTCCTCTTTATAAGCAAGATATTCGTCCTGAATCTGATCAAACAATCCTTCTTCTTCTTGCCCGGCAACATTATTCTGACAGAGGATTAGCTGGTTCTCAAACACTACTTGTTCAGCCACTAGTATGTCCATCAGGGTAGAGTCATCGTAGTTAGTGCCCAAACATATTTTAGAAAGGATTTGATCGATTTTGGAAAGGGATTCGGTCATTCCCTCAGTGGCCTTAATTGCCCGATAGTTATCCTCCAGAATTTTATTGGAAGCATCCCCCAGGTTTCCAAGGTAGTAAATAGTCGTTCCTACCAATAATAATGTAAGAACTGTCACCAAAAGGAATCCGGAAAATATCTGCGCCCTAATCTTCATTCTCTGATAATGCCAATGCGGATTGCACCACTGTAAAATGTTTGTCTTCTTCGACATATCAGTTGCAAAAATTAGTCAGAAGGTTGGAAGTGTGGATAAAATACCCAAAAAAAGGTAAGTTGTTCATCATTATGATAATTATCTATCAGTCTGAAAGCGTGTAAATTCTAATTATGAGCTAATGTTGTATTCTTTTAACTTACGGTAGAGGGTTGCCAAACCAATATCCAAACGCTTGGCTGCTTCCGACTTGTTGCCGTTGGTAAGCTCCAGTGTTTTAAGAATGTGAGCCTGTTCTACTGATTTTAAATCTACTAACTCGGAGTCGGGTACATAACTGACTGTGGCGGGTGAAAACCCTGACGTAGCTGGGGTATGATTACTCACTGGGCTGCTAAATGCTGCTGTGGCTGTTTGATTTAAGATCTCAT
>CAKZPJ010000016.1 GCA_937138955.1 uncultured Flammeovirgaceae bacterium
CGTAAGAGCCACTGCCGTTCGCACTTTTACGATCAGTATCAGCCACCGGAATACTAGACGGAACTTGGGTTTGAATAGCCTGGGTAGCCCACTCTTCACTAATAACCTGCTGCCCGTTCCAATTACCTTTATTCAGATAAAGGTGACCGACACGAGCTAACTGCCGGGCTGATACGTGTACATTGGTACAACCGTTACGGATAGGAATGCCGTCGAGGTCACCTTCTTGTCCCCAGGTCCATTCGCCCATTCCAATCGGTTCGGTTAGGTTTTGAGTCAAGTACTTGTGCAAATCGCTTTGAAGAATTTGGGTGAGGGTTCGCCCCTTCATCATCATGGCTTCATCCCAGTAAGCATAGGCGGTGCCGGGGGCGAAATTCGGTTCGCCTGGTTGGTAAGGTGTCCACGACCAATCGGCACTGCTGTCGCCTTCCCAGCGAGTATCACCTACAGCATTGTAGCCGGAAGTCATAGTGGTAAAGTGCCGTAGCGTTACGTCTGGATAAAGATCGGCAAGTAGCGGTTCGTAGGTGGCGGCTGGGTCATTGAGTTGGCACAGTCCGTCTTCAATCATCAGGCCGAGAGCGGTGCTGGTAAATGACTTAGAACAGGACCAGATATTATGCACCTTGTCGATGCTATCGCCTTGGTAGATTAGATAGCCATTACGGATAATCATCATCTCCTCTACCTTATCCTCAAAACAGTGATCGGCCAGGTACTGAACGGCTTCTTCCAGCTTTTCCGCGTCTATTCCCTGACTTTCCGGAGAGGCGGTTTGCCAATCTTCGTCAGGAAAGATCATTCCTGATGTGGGTGGAGTAGTTTCGGTAGTGTTTTCTTGGGGTTGGGGGGAGGAGCAACTGCCTATGGCGATAAGAATCACGACAATGCAATTCAGGTATCTTAGCTGGGTATATCTTGCGAATGCGTAGCATATCAGAGGCAACTGCAGTACTGATGAGTAAATCCCCCTCCCCCCCTTTTTCAAAGGGGGAAATGAACACTCCCCCTTGGTGAAAGGCCGCCGTGGAACGGGGGGGGGGGTATACACCGCTACATATCTGTGTACAAACCTTTTCCAACCACCTGAATTTTCAGGCTGATGCATATCCTGTAGCGTAGATATTCTGTTGGTTTTTTTCATAAGTTTCAGAATTACTCTTCTAAAGCAATCACCCTAGCGGGAGAACCATCGCCGCCCTGTATTTTTAGAGGTAGGGCAATCAGTTGGACTTGCTCCTGCTGGATTTTATCCAAATTGGTTAGCCCCTCAATAATCACGATTTCTCCGCCTAGCAGAATCTGATGAATTTTCGTTACCTCCGGCAAATTGTTGACATCGGCAATGGATGGGGCTTCCACGCCCAGCATCTTTATCTTCTTGGATACGCACCATTCGGCGAGTTCTTCACTGATGCGGGGTAGGCCGTCGCGGTACCTCGATTGGCGTAGGTACTGGCTCCAGCCTGTACGGAAGAGCAGGCTATCACCAGCCTGTACTTTTTCAGCTACGTCACCCAGGTCTTTGACCTCAATTAGGTACTGATCAGGCAAGTCGGGTAGATGCACCACCCAGGCGGGACCCATGCAGTCGGTGAGGGGAATTTGGTCGATACTTTGGTCGGTGACCCCGAAGTGCAGGGGAGCATCCATGTGAGTGCCTACGTGGGAATAGAGATGCAAGGTGCGAGCATTCCAGCCGTCTTGCTCCAGCGTTTTGGCAATCTCAATGGTGACTCCCGGCATATCGGAGTCGTAAGGTAGGGTTAGGTCGATGGGTTTAGACATAGTATTGGTATATCGTAAGAGATGACGATGGCGAAGCGAATTGCTAAGCCACCTTATTCGTTTTTAAATTATCAATTTTAATGCTTGGAATAACTACCTTTCAGATTCAATGCAAAAGGTCTTACAACTGATTAATATTGTGCAACGTATCCCCTTATTAAGCATACCCATTAACTGATAGACCGCTTAATTCCTTATCCTCAAGGTTTACATTGACTTGCCAGTGATAGCTACATCCATCCATTACTATAGCATAATTAGAATTGTAGTCCAATCTTGAATCAGAATTCCCCATTATTCTATCTATTAATCCATACTTATCCCAATAAAAATTAATATGAATTATTCGTTGTCCATCATCATTGGTGATTCCTACGTATTGCCAAAAATAGGAATATGAATTTCTGTCAATCACTGGGCAGTTTCCCGCCTGATTGATTTTATTATCATTGATTTCTTTAATCTCTGACTTCAAGATTCTTTCGGCAAGGTCAATGTCTTCTTTACTTGGAGTCCATTGAGTTGTTGAATCGACCTCGCTGAAAAGAAAATTAAAGAAAGGATAATTCTCATTAAATATTGTCCCTCTGCTACTTTTATAATTAACCCCGATTTTTGAATTATCTACTTCAAAAAGTTGTGCTTCTGATGCACAAGAGAACAAAATCAATGAAACGCTTATTGTTTGAATTACTTGCTTCATTCCAATTCTACACAATGATTTGATATAGTAAAAAATCACTCTACAGGTTTTCAATTACACTATCCGCAATCTCGGTAGTTTTGGCGTTACCGCCTAAATCTACGGTGACAATTCCTTTCGCAGTGGTAGCCTCAATACCCTTTACAATATCCTGAGCCGCTTCAACTTCCCCTAGATGCTCTAGCATTAGTGCCCCCGACCAGATGGAACCGACCGGATTGGCAATGCCTTGTCCGGCAATATCGGGAGCGGAGCCGTGAATGGGTTCGAACATGGAAGGGAAATCTTTTTCAGGATTGATATTCCCGCTCGGTCCCAGTCCTAAACTACCCATGATGGCTCCGCCCAAATCGCTGAGAATATCGCCGATCATGTTGGTGGTCACAATCACATCAAATATTTCCGGTTTTAGTACAAAGCTAGCCGAGGCATTATCTACGTACATTTTGTGGTAGGTCACATCGGGGTACTGCACCGAAACCTCTTCAATTACTCGGTCCCAATAGGCGAGGCTGTTGATGAGCGTATTGGATTTGGTGACGTTGGTAACTTTTTTCTGGCGTTTCTGCGCCAACTTGAATGAATAGTGGGCGATGCGCTCAATACCCGCCCGGGTAAACACGCTGGTATCAGTCGCTAGTCCGTAAGGCTGGTCAGGATGAATGATTTTTCCGTTTTGAACGAATTCCCCTTCGTTATTTTCCCGAATCACCACAAAATCAATATCCTCCTGCGATTTGTAGCGCAGCGGGCTGTCGATACCGGGCAGTAATTTTACCGGGCGGTAATTCACGTACTGATGAAAGGCGGTACGAACTTTAAAAGTGTACAACATGGCGGGCAGAGTATCGTCCACCTCGGGATCACCTACAGCACCAAAATACACTGCATCAAATTGTTTGAGAGTATCCAGCCCATTCTCGGGCATAAAGGCTCCGTGTTGCTTGTAGTAGCCTGCTCCCCAGGGAAACTGCTCAACCTCTAGAGTAAACTTGTGCTTCTCGGCCGCGGCTTGTAGCACTTTCAGTCCGGCGGGGACAATCTCGTTTCCAATCCCGTCGCCGGGAACCACTGCAATCTTGTAGTTTTTCATTAATGTAGAATTTCTATTTTACTTGTTCTTCGGGCCCCATTCCTTCGGGGGCCTGGTAG
>CAKZPJ010000017.1 GCA_937138955.1 uncultured Flammeovirgaceae bacterium
ACCATTGGGAAGCCGTAGGGCGTGCACTTCATTTCCGGGAAGAAGCTCGTTTGCTTTTTGCCAATCGCAAGAAAATCCAGCCATTAGGGCAGGAGAGTCCTTAGCGTAGATGGGCATCTGATAAGGAATGTTGTCGACCAGAGCGTACCGACCAGTGTAGCGTTTGATTCTTTTAGGAGGCATGTTTATAGGTTGAGGTTAGTATTAAGATTGATTCAGTTCGTTAATCATAGTTGGGAATACTTCTTTATGAGCGTTCTTCCCTAGAAATACATCTAGATGACTATATTCTTCCAGAATGTATAGTTTGTGGAAACCAGGATTGATGCTCTCGAGATAGTCAAAAGTCTGTTCCTGGCTGTCGGATAGAAAGCAAAGGTTTTTAGCTCCCCCAAAAAGGACAATCCGGGCATTGGTCTTTATTTTATCTGGCGCATAAGTCTTGGTACCATTCTCTTGGTTAGGTACAAGTACCCCAGCTTTTACGCATTTTCTGATATGTTTAAAGAACGATATAGGGACATTAGCGAACTCATGCTGTATCCAATCCATAGTAGTCTTATCAAGATTCTCGAGCCGCCACAGAGCTGGGAAGCCTGCTCCGTAGGTGAAGCTGACGAATTTGCCTACTAAGGTATCTTTCTCGCGGTGAGTAGTATCTACAATAAAGCGTAGTAACTTCTCTTTAATTCCGGGAGCATTCAAGCCCCACTGCGGGTTCAGGTAATCAAAGAAGAGGTCTACCACCGGGACGAAGGCATTCAGCTTGAAGACTGAAAATTTGGGTACCACTGGGTGCAAAGAAACGGCATTGCTGATGATGAGCTTAACTTGGGGCACCAATCCTAGCATAGCAGAGATCATAAAGCTAGTGCTGCCCTGGCAGTGGATAATTGCGCTAATTTGTGAGTGTCCAGTTAACTCAACTACTTTTTGAACCGCCGCCGGATGATCGTAGAGAGCTGCTGAATCAAGATCCCACTCGTTGATAGGAATTTCAATACTTCCGCGCCAATTCTCCAGCCATACATCGTAACCAGCCTCAGCTAGCATGGCTATTATATTCTTTTCGGTAGGTGGGTTGAAGATGTTTCCTCTTACCCCCGCACCATGAACGAGCAATACCGGTTCTCGGGTTGGTGTATTTCCTATAAAATGTTTCAGGTTACAAGTAACCCCGTCTTGGGTTTCAAAATGAACGGTTTCAAATTTATCGGCTGTCATACAAGCACAATTTGATTCATAAGGCAGAACTTTTTGACCAATTTTAGTAAGCTAGATTTGAATGAGATTTCCCATCACTATGCGATATTTTACTAAGTTTTAGCATCAGGTACGCAGAGAAGTACTACTGCGCTAACTGATCAACCCTGCTTGGCAACTCATTCATCTTAGGGTAATGCATATCTTAAAATGCGTTAATACGAATTTCTCTTTGACTATTAGTAGCCGTCAGACATTTAAAGTCACCAAAGCTTAGTACTTTGACGCTTGGCTTTCTTTAGATATTAAGATTTACTTAGCCTATGCGGTAGAAAAAACACACCATCAGTAGTGTTCTATCTTTCGCTAGTTTGACTACCTCACCGTTCTATCTTGCTTTTCTTTAAGAAACTATATGTAAGAGCGCACTTATTTAGACTTGATCTATCGCAATATTCTAAACGCCTATCCAGCCCACTACATACTCCGTAGTGTCTTACTTGTCTGATCTTAGCTACTATAAGATAGGATTACATTCACTACAGTAGCTATCACAGAAGATCAGGCGATCTACGATTCTTTAGCACAGCTACTTCTTCAATCTTATTAGTGAAATGACGATACGGTTCCAGGCTCACCTCACACTCAGATAGGAACACGATAACAGATTTGGGTAATATGACTAACCATTGTTGGCTTATTTGTCACATCTACTTCCTTACTAAAACTACCAAAAGCATTTCTAAATGCCAAATGAGATAGTATTGGCAATAGTTGAAGACCAAACTCTAGAATCAATAATGCCTAAAACCAGAAGGTTTGAATTTCGTAGCTAAGTGGCTAATATTTATCAGTAGCGGACTAATTACTGTACCAAACAAACTGCTGCTATTCAGCTTATATCCTCATGCAGGAAAGAATACTGGAAGCATTTACCGAATTCTACGGCGATCTGGTAGCCAAGATTCCTACTATTGGGGTAGGTTTGGTACTGTTGCTTATATTTATTTTCGTAGGTCTTCTCGCCAAACGTGTCTTCCGACGGCGAATCACTCCTCGGATGGAGGACCGGCTACTGGGCAACTTTATCAGCCGACTTATTTTTTTAGTATTTCTCTTATTTGGAGTAATCACTTTTCTTAATCAGGCTGGATTGGGCGCTGCCGCCCAGGGTTTATTGGCTGGAGCTGGAGTTACGGCTATTGTTATTGGTTTTGCCTTTCGGGATATCGGTGAGAACTTGCTTTCGGGAGCGTTCTTGGCTTTTGGCCGACCGTTTGGCACCGGCGATGTGATTGAAGTGGTTGATATTATTGGAGTGGTGAAAGGCATGGATTTACGTAATACTCATGTTCGCTCATTCGACGGAAGAGATATCTTTATCCCTAATTCCATTCTGGTTAAGAATCCGCTTATCAATTACACCCGTGATGGACTAATGCGTCATGACTTTGACGTGGGTATTGATTACGGAGAAGATGTAGTGGAAGCTACTCAGTTTATTCTGCGAACACTAAATAATCACCCCAATCTAGAAAAATCAGCAAGTTTAGAGCCTTTCGTTACAATTTCTAAATTTGATACCAGCACTATTAATCTTAAAACCTTCTTTTGGATTAACACCTTCGATTTTGAAGGCTCTACCCTAAAGCTTAAAAGCCAGATCATGACCGACGTGGTGCGCGGCCTGCTAAAAGAGGGGTACAACCTACCTGCCGATATTGTTGAATTAAAAATGTATCAACAGCAACAGCCTATCCCAATTGACGTACAAGTAAATAACCAAACGTCAAAAAATAGCGAATAACTGAATCTATTCAACAGTAAAAGCGTTTAATATTTTAGATATTTTATTAAACAAAATAATTAATTAATCACTTCTTAGAATAATAAATTGGTTGATACGCTGATTTATTAATTGGGTTAACAATAAATTTTATGGCAACGACAGCGAAGAAAGGTAAGCAGACCGTCAATCAGAGCGAAAAACTAAAGGAGGCGTACATAGACTATTTACTCGAGCACGGAAAGACTCCCCCTTCAGTTTATCAGTTTATGAAAATGCAGAAGAAGAAAGAAGCCGAGTTCTACGACTACTTTAATTCTTTCATTTCTTTAGAGAAAGATATTTGGAAAGGCTTCGCTGAAGAGACCATAACTCGCATACAGAGTGATGCGGTGTATATGGAATATACGGTGCGAGAAAAGCTGTTGGCATTTTATTACACGATGATGGAGGTCTTGAAAAATAACCGAAGTTACGTGATGCTACGGATCAATCAGTTACCTGCCCCCGGGCGACGATCTCCTAATACCGAAGTATTCAGTCGCTTGAAAGAGGCCTTTATTGACTATGCGAACGAACTAATTGCCGAAGGTAAAGAAATTGGCGAGATCGTAGACCGCCCGGTAATCGGCAATCGCTACGACGAAGGGCTGTGGCGACAATTACAGTTTGTCATCCAGTTTTGGATAAAAGATGATAGTCAAAATTTTGAGCGTACCGACGAAGCTATTGAAAAAGCCGTGAATCTATCATTTGATATCATGGGTCGCGGCCCGATTGATGCGGCAGTAGACTTCGCTAAATTCCTGTACCAGCAACGATAAGAATGAGTATGAAAGAACAGAATAAAATCCCCACTTCCAAAGTGCAGCGGGCCACCCGATTTGTGCGTACTGGAGCAAAAATTGGCGGCAATTACGCCAAGTATTACGCCAAAAAGGCATTGCAGCAAGAAGTAAGCCGTGAAAGCCTGCACGAAGATAATGCTTCCGACATCTACAGCGAACTAAGTGAGCTGAAGGGCAGTGCGCTGAAGGTATTGCAGATGATGAGTATGGATAAAAACTTGCTTCCTACGGCTTATACCGATCGTTTTGCCATGGCGCAGTATAGTGCTCCGCCCCTATCGTATCCGTTGGTAGTAAAAACTTTCCAAAAATACTTTGGTAAAGGTCCTACTGAACTGTATGATTCTTTTAGTCGGAGCGCGAAAAATGCTGCTTCCATTGGGCAAGTGCATCGAGCTACGCTAGATGGAAAAGAATTGGCGGTAAAAATTCAGTACCCCGGCGTAGCCAACAGTATTACCTCTGATTTAAAAATCGTAAAGCCGTTCGCTATTCGCTTATTTAATATTAACGAGCGCGATTTAGAGCATTATCTCCAAGAAGTAGAAGGCAAACTAGTTGAAGAAACAGAGTACGACCTGGAAGTACGCCGAGGTATGGAAATTTCGGAGCAATGCGGTCACATCGAGAATATTGATTTCCCAACTTATTACCCCGAACTATCGTCGGAACGGATCATTACAATGGACTGGCTCAACGGTGAGCATATGAAAGAATTTATTGCGA
>CAKZPJ010000018.1 GCA_937138955.1 uncultured Flammeovirgaceae bacterium
GAGGCATGCTTGAAAACGTTATTTCCATTCATTACTGGAAAAATCGTTCCTTCTTCAATCATTCTAGCTTGAGTACGGGGAATAGCTCGTGAACTTCCGGGATCAAGCACCGCTAGTTCCTCAGCGTACTTTCCTTCCGAATGAAGGTGAGTAGATAAAATGCCACGATTTGACTCATCTGTTGCTTGCAACACAACTGCTCCTGCTCCATCACCAAAAAGTACTGATACTCCTCGTCCACGGGTAGTCATATCCAAGCCGCTGCTGTGGATTTCAGAGCCAATCACCAATACAGTATTGTACATACTAGTTTTTATGAACTGGTCAGCAATGGATAGACCATAGACGAACCCGGTACACTGTGTACGAATATCAAGGGCACCAATAGTAGGCACATCTAGTTCTCTCTGCACTAATACTCCAGAACCAGGGAAATCATAGTCAGGACTTAGGGTAGCAAACACGATAAAATCTACGTCTTGAGGAGTAAGCCCGGCATTTTCTAATGCCATCCGGGCTGCCTTGGTCCCCATATTCGCGGTAGTATCTGTACCGAGCTTAAAGAAACGCCGTTCACGAATACCGGTTCGTTCTTGTATCCATTCATCAGAAGTATCCATAATTTCCGCTAGGTCATTATTGGTAACAACTTTTTCCGGAAGGTAACGTCCTACGCCAACGATTCTTGAGTTTCTCATAATGGATGTAGCATTAGGTTATCAATTATAATCCGACAGATAATTTTGAAATGCCGCTTAGAAATTATCAGGAAAGAGATTTTTCTAGTCTCAGCACAGAAGCTAATATGTCACGACCATCAGTATTATGAAGGGCATCATCAGCAGCTCGCTCGGGGTGAGGCATCAGCCCCATTACATTTTTCTGCCGGTTGGTTACTCCTGCAATACTGTTAATAGAGCCATTGTAGTTGCTTTTTTCATCAATTTCACCATTTTGATTCACATAATGAAACATAATTTGCTCTTGGTCTTCCATAGACTTCAATTCGTCTTCGGAGGCATAAAACCTTCCTTCAGCATGAGCTATCGGTATTTTGAAAGCTTGATTAGGATCAAGTGCAGCGGTCATTATTGTAGTATCAGTAGCTGCTTTAATATAAATATTTTTACAAATGAACTTCTGATTGATATTGGGTAAAAGTACTCCAGGTAGCAAACGAGCTTCAGTGAGGATTTGAAAGCCATTGCAGATACCTAGTACGTAGCCACCTCGGTTCGCATGTTTTATTACTGAATCCATAATAGGGGAAAAGCGGGCAATAGCTCCCGCTCGAAGATAATCACCATACGAAAAACCTCCCGGTACAACTAGCAGATCACAGTCTTCTGTATTAGCACTTTTGTGCCAAAGTTTAACGGTGGTTTTATGAAGAATGTGCTTAAAAACATAGTAAATATCTTCATCACAATTGGAGCCGGGGAATACAATGATTCCTATTTTCATATGATTCAAGGTTATGCTGAAGATCAAAGTTAACTAAATAGAGTTTCTTTAGCTAAAAGAGCGACATTTTGATAATAGATTTTCACTAATCTGAAAATGATAAAAAAAAGCTGAATTAGCTATATTATGAGTATTGTGTAATAAAAGGAGTGTAAAATACTATAATTATTTATTTAATTAATATAAATTTGTTTATAATAAATTAGTAGAGATATGAGATGTGTTATAACCATTTTACTTTTAGTATCAAGTACTTTTTCCTATGCGCAGTATCTTTCAGGTAATTGGCAGAATCACCTTCAAAATCATATTGTAGATTTTCAGTCATGTAATAGCAGCAATGAAGAGAATGCAAAGTGTTTTCAGCAAATAGGAAAAGCTTTACATTCGCTATATAAGATGAACGATTTTTACAGTAGAGACAAAAATCGTTACATGACAGTAAGCGAGATTAACGATTATTTAGAGAATAATACCCAATGGAAGCTACTGGGTAAAGGATATGATCAAGCTGTTCTTGAACAAGCCCAAAATTTAGCTAATAAGAAGAGGGCAGTTATAGCTATTTATTTAAATGAAGAGCGATTAGGGCAACTAGCCTATATTTTACCGGGAGATATGACTGCTTCCGGGTCTTGGGGGCTAAAAGTACCTAATTCGGGTGCGTTCAACGCTAGCGCACCCGAAAAATCATATAAAGATAAAGGCCTATCATATTCTTTCCCGCGTCGGCTGATAACTAATGTGCAAATATATACGCGAGATATATAGATACATCAAATAGCCTGAGCATTATAGAACTGATAATGAACGTAAGCTTTATTAGTTTTAAGAATGCGTAGAATGTGCAGCCATAGTCGCTCATAGGGTACCACCTCCATTTCAGTTTCTAGATCTACCGGAATCTTGGTGTCCGTAAGTTTCTGATAATAAAGGGTGCCTTTTTCTTGAATGAGATCAAAGTCGAATTCTTTTTCAATCACTATTTCCAGTAGGCGAATAAATACGCTACTGCGGTAATTATTTCTCTTATCCAGGTGGGGCGATTTGTATTCGGTAATCCATTTTACACCTTCTTTAAACCCTTGAATATTACCTTTACGAAGCAGAAACATACACTGAATTGTAAGATAGGCAATATTTAAATATTCGTGGTCTCTAGAAAAATTAGGACGCTCATCTAAGAATTCTTCTAAGTTGAACCCCCAACTTAAAATTTTGGCATCATTAAAAAAGATTAGATTCACCCGGTACATAGCCCATCGCTCTTTTACATCTTCTGGTTGGTTATTGAAATTCTTATTAGTACGTACTTTACGGAATATTTTCGTTGCTTCTTTATATTGTTCAGCTTTGAACAATAGCAATATATAGTATTCCATAAACGTAAACCAATCATCGTGGCTCGGCTTGAATAATGCTTGCTTACGTTTAGCATACGGAATACCTTCTATTGCTTCTTCGGTATAGATGTAGGCGTAAAGTTTAGTAAAGACGATCTGCTTTTGATTGAGGTTTACTTTAATCTCACTATTAGGCCGATTCAGATACTCTTCTTCTAAACGGGTACATAGTTCTAACGATTTATCATAATTCCAATTGAGATGATAGTAAAGTATTGAAAGTTTGTGGCCGATAATTTTTATAGATTCACTTTCTACTCGTTCGGCAATATGATAAATCTGATTAATCGTATTAGGAATTGAGTCTAACACTCTTTTCTGGGCACTTACTGATTTGTGAATATGGACAAGAGTATCATAGTAGAGATCTTCACTGGCTTGGAATGCCCGGTATTTTAACCGGTACTTCGCTAGTTCCTCTCTAACCTCCATAAATGGAGTGATTTTACCTTGCCGAGAGTGGTAGTTCTTGACTAGCTCTAAAGCTGGAACTAATATATCATACAATTCAAATTCAGATGTAGTGCGAATGAGTGCGGGAAGAACTTTTTGGGCGATTTCATCAGCATCTTCGGTTGTTAGAATTTTTGACTGAAGAAGAGTATGTTCACTATCGTATCGGGACTGCTGATAGAGTGTATAGCTATCTTTATCATAATCCAGAAAGAAAAGGTGGTTAAGAAGTTTTTGCTTTAGACGAGATTTGGCATTCCGGTAGTTACGATTACCAGGGTCGGCACCAAATAATTTCTCCGAAGCTTCGGTATCAGACTGAAAAGTATTATTGATGATACCTTGATATAGCAGATTATCCTTGGATGTCTCTTTTTTTCTGAAATTGAAGTTCACAAGTTGCAAACTTCGTTGGCCTTTCTTACGGATTATCTTAATAAGATCATGTAGTTCATGCATAGTTTATAGTGCTTTTTAATAAACGACCTTATAAAAGTACAAAAAAATTTATTTATCTGAAATAACCTTACACATTTTTTTTTGCCTATTAATAATAATAATACTCGGATAATGTGCTAAATGGGCGATTTGGATGCTAAAAAACTTATTTTTATTATAAAATCTTACATAGATAATTTTGAAAAATATAAAATTAAGTTAATTCTAAGCTGCAGGTATAGTTTTGATATTGGTAGGTTTTACCAAAAGCAAAATAAAGGTGAAAACGTGGATAGTAATAGGAAAAAGGGTAACCTTTGGGTGGGAAGAAGCTAAAAAAAAGGCTTTTACTTAGATGGTTGAGTTAACAACAGAATGCTATTGTTAACAAAAAAACCTCCGTAAAGAGGTTGTGTTGAAAGTAGGAGTATCATCCCATTATACTAGAATACCTATTGGTCCATGAAAAGTCATTTGTCACTTTTTATACTTCGAATAATGTCCATAGCTGACCGAGTTCGCTCCATGAGAAGATCATAATTTCCCTCTTTGATAATGTCTTTAGTAATTAGCTGAGACCCCATACCAACGCAGGCCGCCCCGGCTTTAATCCAAGCACTGAGATTTTCTTCAGTAGGGGATCCCCACCAGTAGGCATGATACTAGTCCAAGGATTAGGGCCAGCTACTCCCTTAATGAATTCTGGCCCGCCGACTTGAGTAGCGGGAAATATTTTGACAATATCTGCACCAAGTTCTTCAGCATAAGAAATCTCCGAAAGAGAACCACAACCGGGTGACCAGGAGATCTTACGTCGATTACACACTTTAGCCATATCAGCACTTAGAATAGGAGATACAATGAAGTTACTTCCTAACTGGATGTACAAAGACGCAGTACCGGCATCTACTATAGAACCTACTCCGAGAATCATTTCAGGTACAGTCTGTTCGGCGTATTTATTGAGTTCTCCGAATACTTCGTGTGCATAATCACCACGGTTAGTAAATTCAAATACTCGAACACCACCATCGTAGCAAGCTTTAAGAACCTTCTTAGCGATTTCAATGTCCTTATGAAAAAAAACCGGAACCATCCCGGTTTCATGCATTTGAGTTAGAACTTTTATACGGGTAAATCGTGCCATTGCTAATTAGATTGTTTATTGATGATTTGCTAGGAGCTTGTGGTAGGGGACGCGGAGTAAAAGTATACATATTTAACTTTCCGCACCCAGCCTTTCTTATCTCATATTTCGTATTTCATAATTACCGTGAGACTCTCCCCGAAGCATCACCGCTCATTAACTTCTCAACTTCAGGGACTGTCACCATATTAAAGTCACCGTGAATAGTATGTTTCAGACAAGAAGCGGCTACGGCAAAGTTAAGTGCATTTTGCAAATCATCTTTGTAGGTGATAAGCCCATAAATTAATCCGCCCATAAACGAATCTCCACCACCAACTCGGTCTATAATA
This sequence comes from uncultured Flammeovirgaceae bacterium, assembly GCA_937138955.1. GTDB lineage: Bacteria > Bacteroidota > Bacteroidia > Cytophagales > Cyclobacteriaceae > Tunicatimonas. Next base: position 5,238 of record CAKZPJ010000018.1, read on the forward strand.
TGGGTAATTTGGTAGGTAGGTGCTTGATAGAGTGTATTTCCATCGTATAGTACTCCCGACCAGCTATTATGACTAGCACTTAAAGAACCTCGCAACGTAATAATCGCCTTACTAGCTTTAGGAAATTTCTCCATCAACTGCGTGCAAACAGATTCGTAGGCTTCGGCTTCTACATGTCCCTGGGTAACATCTACACCCTCGGGATGAATACCAAAAACCTTTTCAGCGTCTTCTTCATTCCCTAAAATCACATCGCACTCCGCCACCAAATCAGGCATAATATCGGACGGTTGTTTACCGTACTTCCAGAGATTTTTCCGGTAATTAAGATCGCAAGAAACAGTAATTCCTTTGGCACTAGCAGCCTTTGCACCTTCTAAACAGGCATCGGCAGCGCCTTGAGAGATAGCGGGTGTAATACCAGTCCAGTGAAACCAGGTAACCCCTTCCAATGCTTTATCCCAATCAATCATACCCTTTTCAATTTCAGAAAGAGCCGAGTGTGCTCGGTCGTACACCACTTTACTACCTCGGCTTACCGCTCCGTATTCAAGGAAATAGATTCCCAATCGTTCGCCTCCGTAGATAATATGGTCAGTACCAATATTGTGCTTACGAAGGGTAGCCAAGGCGCACTTTCCAATATCGTTATCGGGCAAACGAGTGACGAATTGAGCATCAACTCCGTAGTTGGCTAAAGAGGCGGCCACATTGGCTTCTCCACCGCCGTAAATAGCGTTAAACTGATCGGCCTGAATAAAACGTTGAAAATTGGGAGTTGCGAGGCGAAGCATAATTTCGCCAAAGGTGACAACTTTGTTACTCATATGTTAGGTTAGTTAGGTAGTTATTGCTTGATTTAATTGAATTTGAAAAAGCTTTTGGCATTATAGTAACAGATATTCTGAATAGTGTTGCCAACGAGTTCCAGATCGTGGGGAAGTTCGCCATTCTCTATATCAGTACCAAAAAGATTGCAGAGAATTCTGCGAAAATACTCGTGGCGAGGGTAGGATAGTAGGCTGCGAGAATCCGTAAGCATACCTACAAAGCGGCTTAGTAAACCTAAATTCGACAGTGCGTTCATCTGCCATTCCATCCCTTCCTTTTGATCTAAAAACCACCATCCAGAACCAAACTGAATTTTTCCAGGAACAGAACCATCATTAAAATTGCCAATCATTGTACCGATCAGATAGTTATCGCTTGGGTTTAGATTATAAATAATTGTTTTGGCCAATTGGTTGGTGCTATCTAGTCTATTAAAGAAGAGAGATAAAGTTCGCGCTTGAGAAAAATCTCCAATAGAGTCAAATCCAGTATCGGGTCCAATATTCTTCAGGGCACGACTGTTATTGTTGCGAAGCGCACCTAAGTGAAATTGCTGAGTCCATTCTTTTTGATGATCCATTAGAGCTAGTTCATACAAAATTGCTGATTTTAATTTGCTGATTTCTGCCAAAGTAAGCTGTTCACTTTGTCTAATTTTTAGGAAATACTTTTCTATCTCTTTATCAGTATACTCATCAGCAAACACATGTTCTAGTCCATGATCTGATAAGCGGCAACCCATGGAAGCAAAAAAATCATGGCGCGATTGAAGTGCTTCTAGTAGATTCTGATAGCTACTGATAGAGATGTCAGCGGCTTGCTCTAACTTAGCTAAATAACTATTATATGATCCTGGGTTATCTACGGCCATAGCTTTATCAGCCCGAAAAGTAGGTAGCATCAGTACGTTAAATTCAGACTCCTTAAGTTTCTGGTGAAATTCTAATTTGTCAGTAGGATCATCAGTGGTACAGACAACTTCTACCTTCATTTTCTGAAGTAGACTCTGGCTACTCATCTCAGATGAGGCTAGCAACTTATTTGCTCGTTCCCAAATGGCAGGAGCAGATTCCACATTTAATATCTCATCAATTGAGAAATATCGTTGTAATTCTAAGTGAGTCCAATGGTACAGCGGGTTACGAAGGGTATATGGTACAGTCTGAGCGTATGCCATAAACTTATCGTAATCACTAGCATCGCCAGTGCAAAATCGTTCATTAATCCCGTTGGCGCGCATAGCTCGCCACTTATAATGATCACCATATAACCAAATATGGGTCAGATTTTTAAAAGACTGATTCTGAGCTATCTCTTCAGGAGAGAGATGACAGTGATAGTCAATGATTGGTAAGTCTATAGCAAAATCGTGGTAGAGTTTTTCAGCCGTAGAAGATTGCAGTAGAAAATTTTCGTCTAGGAATGGTTTCATCTTTGAAATCGGTTGCATATGCAAAAATAGCATTGTTCAGCTATTTGACAATAGGTAGTGTAGCTTGTACAATAAATGTGATGATCAGTACCATATTTAATGTTAAGTAATTTATATTATGTTAAATGCAGGTGAATCATTATAAGTTTTCTTACAACAACTCAGATTTAAGTTGGTTTTTACCATCATAACGGTTGGAAGTAAAAATTGCTATTCCTTACAGTATGAAATGGTATCATCAGTCATCAATACCCAGTCATGGCTCTTCTACGCTGAGCTAGTAAGCAAATCAATCATCTCTACTGGAGATGCCACGACTAATTCACTGGATTGAAAGTCTGCCTTATTACGGGTAACTAAATGCTTGATCTCTTGCCTATGTAATACCGCACTAAAGTGAAAAAAAACCATTTTCAGGGCGGTTACCCGCTTTATCAGAAAATGCACTTTTCAGACCTGCCCGTAGCACATCAGCCGATAAGGGCAGTACGACAAAACGATCCAGTAGTTGACCTAAACGCTGATGCACGACCGAAGAATCATTATATCGGAAGATATACACTCCATTAGAAATTGTATTAGCTCAGAGTGAAATGTTTACCTTAATATTCATGGGTTTATCGAGTCAGTAAGAGAATCTGCGGATACATCGGCTGACGTGACTTCCGAAATCTGTAAGTACCTATTAAAACAGAAAGCAGGTACGATTATGCAGGTTCTCTTTATTGACGATGGTAATAACTTCCGATAATCTTTACTTATCGGAAGTTATATTATGCTGAACTTTTGCTTGATTTTTTCAATGTTTGTATTTTAAAGGCCGAACACCTGAGCCTGTAAGCTATTTACTCCTTAATATACAGATAACTAAAATGCATCAGCCAAAACATACTGCTTCACTAAGTATTTCCAAGACTGCAACGGAAATAGAACGGTCTACTCCGATGAGTCCTTCGGCCGCTCGCTACCTTAAGATTGGGCTAGAGAAAGCTCCTAATACAGTACGAGCCTATCGGGCGGATTTAAACTGTTACACCCGCTGGTGTGAGCAGCATGAGTTAACCGCTTTTCCAGCTACAGCGGAACAAGTGGTTAACTACCTAAGCGAGATAGCCGAACACTATAAAGTAGCTACTCTGGGACGACGTCTAGCTATGCTTTCTTCATTTCATGATTTGCAGAATATGGAAAGTCCTACCAGCAGCAAACTAGTCCGCACCGCCATGGATGGGATCAAGCGTAGTAAAGGAATTCGGCAACATCAGGCTCCAGCCATGAGTATGGAAACTTTTCAAGAAATCATCTTATCATTTGACGAAGAAAGCAATACTCAGCTACGCGATAAAATAGTACTTCTGTTGGGGTTCACTGGCGCATTTCGCCGAGGAGAGTTAGCTGCATTAAACGTAGGTGACCTGTTGTTTGATGAGGAAGGCATCCTAGTAGATGTACGGCAGAGTAAGACTGATCAATTAGGGGCTGGACAACTAAAAGCTATTTTCTATGCCTCCCATCCCCTACTCTGCCCAGTGCGAACGATTCAGCGTTATTTAAAAAGAATTTATCCAGCGACAGTGCAAAGTCCAGATATGGAGAAGGTTTCAGAAGACCAAGCTAGGAACAGTCAACCTGTACTACTGCGGATGCGAAAGGGTGACCGATTTGGTAAAACACGCTTGAGCGATAAAAGTATAAATCTCATTGTACAAAGGCATTTTGGATCTCGGTTTAGTGCCCACTCATTACGAGCTAGTTTTGTCACAATTTCTAAGAAAAACGGTGCTAGCAATAGCGAGATTATGGCTCAAACCTTCCATAAAACCGAAACGATGATTCGCCGTTATACCCGCTTTGAAGATGCTAGAACACATAATGCTGGTACAAAACTGGGGTTGTGAGCCTTGATTGAGATGGTCTATTGGGACAATTCATTGGGCTATTAAATGAGTTCTCCGAGAAGCTTAAGTCTGGCGTTTGATGTTTAAGACTAGTAAATTTTCTCTCGTTGAGCCATCCATTCTTCGTTTTCAATGTAGTCATCGTAAGTGCTGAGTTTATCAAGGTAGCCATTCGGTCCGATTTCTACGATACGGGTAGCAACGGTATTCGTAAACTCATGGTCATGCGATGTGAAGAGCACAGTACCAGAGTAGTCCTTCAGCGCGTTGTTGAAGGCCTGAATAGATTCAAGGTCAAGGTGGTTGGTTGGTTCGTCAATGATCAAAACATTAGCTTGTGCTAGCATCATGCGCGAAATCATGCAGCGAACCTTTTCACCTCCGGAAAGTACGTTTAATTTTTTGAATACATCTTCGCCTGAGAAGAGCATCTTTCCCAGAAACCCTCGGATAAATACTTCATCTTTGTCGTCAGTTGAAAATCTACGTAACCAGTCCACCAGGTTCTCATTACTGTCAAAGTATTGGGAGTTATCATTAGGCAAGTAAGCTGTAGTTATGGTCTGACCAAACTTGAAAACACCAGTATCAGCTTTTTCTTCACCCATTAAAGTTTTAAAGAAGGAGGTAATAGCCATGCTGTTTTTGCTAAGTACAGCGACTTTATCTCCACGATTAACAAAAAGATCTAAGTCGCGGTAAAGGGGTTTTCCATCGGTTGATTTGCTTAAGTTTTTAGTCTCGAGGATTTGATCTCCAGCCGGTCTTGCTTGGTTGAAAATGATAGCTGGATATCGCCTGGTAGATGGCTGAATGTCATCCACATTGATTTTATCGAGGAGTTTTCTTCTACTGGTGGCTTGCTTAGATTTTGAAGCATTGGCTGAGAACCTAGCAATAAACTCCTGAAGTTCTTTCTTCTTTTCCTCAGCTTTCTTATTGGCTGAAGATCGTTGTGTTAATGCTAACTGGCTCGACTGATACCAGAAAGTATAGTTTCCAGTAAAGAGGCGCACTTGACCAAAATCAATATCTACAATACTGGTACAAATGGTATCCAGAAAATGCCTATCGTGAGAAACGACAATCACCGTATTTTTAAACTCCAGCAGAAAATCTTCTAACCAACCTATGGTTTGTAAATCCAGATCGTTGGTCGGTTCATCGAGAATAAGTATATCTGGATTACCTAAAAGCGCTTGTGCCAAAAGTACACGCACTTTCTGGCTACCATTCAGGTCTTCTACCAAGCTGTAATGCATATTTTCCGAAATACCCAAGCCACTTAGTAAGGAAGCAGCATCAGACTCTACATTCCAACCATCCATTTCAGCGAATTGAGCTTCCAACTCTGCAGCTTTAATGCCATCTGCTTCGGAGAAATCGGATTTCATGTAGATGTCATCTTTCTCTTTCATTATACCCCAAAGCACTGAGTGCCCCATCATTACAGTATCGATAACACTAGTTTTTTCAAATTCATAATGGTTCTGCTTCAACACTGCCATGCGTTTGTCTGGCTCCAAAGTTACCGTACCCGAGTTAGGGGCAATATCGCCAGCCAGGATTTTCAGAAAAGTAGATTTCCCCGCACCATTAGCACCAATAACACCATAGCAGTTATTACCTGCGAACTTGATATTTACCTCATCGAAGAGTACTCTTTTGCCGTAAGCAAGCGATATATTTTGGGTTGCGATCATAGTCTAATTATTTGAGCCCGCAAAGGTAGGAGTTTTAGTCGGAGGCCTAAAAAAAAGCTGTTAATGTTTTATTATTTCTTTAGGGATCACTTAAGTCCTTTTTTTTTTATTTTTTGAGTAACCACCCTTTATTTAACATAATTTTAGTTCCGTAACATAAAATTCATACAAATCAATTATTCATACTTTCCTACGATAGCAAGTGCCATCTGACCATAATGTCCTCCGAATATAAGGTAATGGTTGAGGTAGTGGTATAGCTGGTAAACTTCGAGTCGCTCCTGCCATTTACCTGATAAAGGTGATGAAAACTGATAAGCACTCCAAACAGTATCAGAAAACCCACCAAACATCTTCATCAGTGCTAGATCGAACTCCCGATCAGCATAAGAACAAGCCGGATCAATCAGGGCTGGTCCATTTGCAGTATGAAGATAATTACCCGACCAAAGATCGCCGTGGGTTAACGATGCTGTAGGATTAGTCGGAATTAAGTAAGGAAGCTTATCTATAAACTTAGCGTATAGCTTTTGGTCTTTAACAGGCATTCCTCGCTTTTTCTCAATTAATTGAACTAAATGCCAAATTCGCTGGCGACCAAAAAACTCAATCCAGTTATCACACCACTTATTGTTCTGAATAGTTTCACCGCAATAGTTGTCGTTACTAAAACCAAAAGATTGGTTAGTATTATCATGAAGTTGAGCGAGACCAATGCCCAATTGCTCATCCTTTTTTTCTGAATTAGCAGCATTTACTTCTAGCAATTGCATTACTATAAACCCTGCCAAATCTTTAGTAATTTTAGTAGCCGCAACTACTTTAGGGATAATTAAGTGCGTAGAAACAGCACGCAGAGCTTGCAGGCTTTCCGCTTCCCGTAGAAACAAGTTGGTAGGCCCATAGTTATTCCATTTCAAAAAAAATGTTCCAACGTTACATTCCAACTTCATGCTATGGTTGATACATCCACCGCCAATGGCTGTAGTAGATTTAACAACCACACGTTTAGACAAAACCTCCGTTAGGCAAAGTTCAATATGGTTCTGTAAAGCATCAGTCACTCCAAACCAAGCTGTTCATTCGTTATTCTTGTGGTCGTTGATAAGTACGAACGATAGTACGATATATTCCGAAGATTACGAGTCCTAACATCACCAGACCAAGGTAACCCGCCCCTATTGGTTCTTCAAAAAGTTGAAGCTGACCTAAATCACTGACTACAATTCCTACAGCTATCAATATACCCATGAGAGCTTCCCCAGTAATTAACCCGGAAGCAAGCAATAGTCCTGCTTTTCCAGCGGTATCAGTAGCCTGAGTACTTTCAGACTTTTTATTCTTCCTAAAATATCGTTGAACTGCCCAAGCCAGTAATCCCCCGATAAATATTGACGTATCTAGCTCTAAAGGTAAATACAACCCTACCGCTACTGCTAAAATTGGCATTCTAAAATTTGATTGCTGTTTCTCTAGATATACATCTATGGCAATTATGACTACGGCAATCAAAGCCCCAATTGCTACCATATTCCAGGGTAACCCACCACCAAATATTCCAACAGCTACACTTTGCATAAGCGTAGCTTGGGGTGCAGCTAAAGCGTCTGGTTGAGCTTCGGTTGGGGCTCCCAGTCCGTATCCAATGAGTAAGTAG
>CAKZPJ010000019.1 GCA_937138955.1 uncultured Flammeovirgaceae bacterium
TGTTTATCAAACTATATCATCTTTAAAAAATTTCAGTATATTAAAGTATCAATTAAAGAAAATTCAAGCATAACCTATGCTTGAATGAGCGGCCTTTAAGGTATCCGTGCATACCATAACCTCGCCACAGTTCGTTATAAAAGGCCCCTAGTGCAGTAATGAAGAAGTCACTTATTCGCACTACCACCCGAAAAACCATCCAATTACGTCAAAGTCGTTAACGTAATCTGTTTAGTGATTCTTAACTTATTTACAGAGTAAATCTAGAAGGATATGAGTGTATTAGATAAGATCAAGACCAACTACAGCTCCTCTTTTAGCGAAATCACATTGGCTGAATACCTTAAAGAGTGTAAGAAAGATGCCACAATGTACGCCAAACCCTCGGAACGAATTCTGAAGGCCATCGGCGAACCAGAAATGGTCGATACCCGGAATGACCTAAAGCTTAGCCGGATATTTTCCAATAAGGTAATCAAACGCTACCCGGCCTTCCGCGAGTTTTATGGGATGGAAGATACCATCGATCAGATTGTTTCATTTTTCCGCTATTCAGCTCAAGGTTTAGAAGAGAAGAAACAAATCTTGTATCTGATGGGACCGGTTGGCGGCGGAAAAAGCTCATTAGCGGAAAAGGTTAAGCATTTGATGCAGGTGAACCCTATTTTCGTACTGAAAGCGGGCGATGAGCTTAGCCCAGTGTACGAAAGTCCGCTGGGGCTATTTTCCGACTACAAGAAAGAACTAGAATCGGAATATAATATTCCATCTCGTTATATTCCGGCCTGTATGAGTCCTTGGGCCGCTAAACGCCTTCGAGAGTTTGATGGCGATGTGAATAAATTCAAAGTTGTAACACTTTATCCATCTGTACAGAACCAGATTGGCATTTCCAAAACTGAGCCAGGCGACGAAAATAATCAAGATATTTCCACATTGGTGGGTAAAGTAGACATCCGTAAATTAGCCGAATTTCAGCAGAGTGACCCAGATGCGTATTCTTACTCCGGTGCCCTGTGTCTAGCCAATCAGGGAGTGATGGAGTTCGTAGAGATGTTCAAATCGCCGATAAAGGTGCTAAACCCACTATTAACGGCGACCCAGGAGAACAACTACAAGGGCACCGAACCCATTGGGGCTATTCCCTACGATGGAGTTATTTTGGCGCATTCCAACGAATCTGAATGGGCGAAATTTGCCAACGATAAGAAGAATGAGGCGTTTCTGGATCGAATCTACAAAGTACAGGTTCCGTACTGCCTGCGGGTAGACGAGGAAATTAATATCTACGAAAAGTTAATCCGAGAAAGCTCGCTGGATCAAGCTCCTTGTGCTCCGCTTACATTAGAACTGCTCGCTCAATTTTCAGTAATGACTCGATTGAAAGTACCGGAAAACTCTAGTCTGTATTCCAAAATGCGAGTCTACAATGGGGAAACCCTAAAGGAGACCGATCCTAATGCTAAGTCTATTCAGGAGTACCGCGATGATGCCGGAATTAATGAAGGAATGACGGGCGTTTCCACTCGCTTTGCTTTTAAAGTTCTTTCTAAAGTGTTCAACTTCGATAATGAGGAGCTGGCAGCTAACCCGGTGCATTTGCTGTACGTGCTAGAACAAGAAGTAGTAAAACTCGAGCTAGATGGTGAAACCGAAGAGCGGTATCTCAATATCATCAAATCTATTCTGGCGACCAAGTACGCGGAGTTTATCGCTGATGAAATTCAGAAGGCCTACATTGAGTCTTACAGCACCTACGGTCAGAATATCTTTGAGAAGTATGTCATTTACGCTGACTACTGGATTCAGAATAACGACTACCGTGACCCAGATTCGGGAGAAATTTTAGATCGTAGTATTTTGAATGAAGAACTGGAGAAAATCGAAAAACCAGCGGGTATTGCTAATCCGAAAGATTTTCGGGCGGAGGTAACCAACTTCACCTTGCGCTATAAAGCCAATAATGGTGGTGAAACCCCCGGTTGGGATTCTTACGAGAAGATCAAGAACGTGATTGAGAAGAAAATTTTTACCAATACCGAAGATTTACTTCCAGTGATTTCTTTCAATGCCAAAAGTAACGAAGAAGACGATCGCAAGCACCAAGACTTCACTCGCCGGATGAATGACCGCGGCTATACCGCTAAACAGATTCGGATTTTGGTCGACTGGTTTATGCGAGTTCGTAAAACGATGGGATAGACAGGAAATATGAAATGCGAAATGTGAGAAAAGAAATTTTGTAGGGGCGTGATTTATCATGTTTTACTTTCAACGTAGTT